>CANGCZ010000025.1 GCA_947452325.1 Comamonadaceae bacterium
ACAGCGCAGGCGCAAAACCTGGCCGTCGTCAATGGCAAAGCGGTTCCCAAAGCGCGTGTACAGGCTTTGGCTGCGCAACTCGAGCGCTCCGGTCGCGCTGTCACCCCTGAAATGGAACAACAACTGCGTGAAGAAGTCATTCTGCGTGAAATCTTCATGCAAGAAGCGCAAAGTCTGGGCATGGACGCCACCGAAGAATTCAAAGTCCAAATGGACCTGGCCCGCCAAGGTCTGTTGATTCGCGAATTGTTCGGCGAATACCAACGTAAAAACCCGGTCACTGATGCCGACGTCAAAGCTGAGTACGACAAATTCGCAGCCACCAACAGCGGCAAAGAATACAAAGCCCGTCACATCCTGGTGGACAAAGAAGAGCAAGCCAAAGCCATTCTGGCCAGTCTGAAAAAAGGCGGCAAGTTTGAAGAAATAGCCAAAAAACAATCCAAAGACCCAGGCTCAGGTGCCAAAGGCGGCGATCTGGATTGGGCCAACCCCAACAGCTTTGTCAAAGAATTTTCTATGGCTATGACTTCGCTGAAAAAAGGTGAAACCACCGCCACACCGGTCAAGTCTCAGTTTGGTTACCACATCATTCGTTTGGACGATATCCGCAGCGCAGAGTTGCCCAAGTTTGAAGACGTCAAGCCCCAAATCCTGCAACAACTTCAACAAAACAAACTCGGCGAATACCAACAGTCATTGCGCGAAAAAGCCAAGATCGAATAATTGGTATTTCGCTACAAGCAAAGAGCCCTCTTCCACAAAGAGGGCTTTTTTCATGGTCGTTTGACTTGGGTCACATCGGTGTTCGGGGTTTGTCACCTGCACTCACCAGTATCACATGGGCCAGCGCAAAGGTCTCGCTCGTCAGCAATTTGGTGGTGCGGATTTTTTCAAACTCGTTAATGATGATGCTGGCATCGGTATGGTTTTGAATCAGGAGTTTGATGACTTGCACCAGATGCTGCTGCAGTGCCACGGTTTTTTGCTGGGCGGCATTCAAGGTTTTTTGCGACTCGCTCAGGGCGGGGGCGTGCGAGTCGTGGCCTATCTTGTCGTGCTCATGGTTGGGCACGGCCACCGCATGTTGGGCTTGTAGTTCTGCCAAACGGCTTAAGTCTGCCAGCAGCAGTGAAAGATCCCCGTAACTGTTGTAGAGCAAATCAGCCAATTCACGGTCTTTGGTCAAGCTCATGGATACTTCCTTGTGTTGTATTTAAAAAAAACAAAATAGGCATTCAATCAACCCAACGTCTGGCGTTGCGCCACATGCGCATCCAGGGACTGAAATCGGTGGGCTTTTGAAAATTGCTTTGCGCGGTCCAACTGAACTGCAATTGCCTGAATACGCGCTCCGGGTGAGGCATCATGGCCGTGAACCTGCCGTCGGCCGTGGTGACTGCTGTCAAACCGCCAGGGCTGCCATTGGGGTTGTACGGGTAGGCCTCGGTGGCTTTACCGTGGTGGTCGGTGAAGCGCATGGCGGCCAACACTTTGCCAGCGTTGCCGCGTTCAGTGAAATTGGCATAGCCTTCACCGTGGGCCACGGCAATAGGCAATCGGCTACCTGTCATGCCTTGGAAAAACAAACTGGGCGAATCCAGCACTTCCACCTGCGACAAACGCGCTTCAAAGCGTTCACTTTGGTTATCCGTGAAACGCGGCCAGTCCTGTGCGCCAGGGATCAATACGGCCAATTCGGCAAACATCTGGCAACCGTTGCAAACCCCCAGCGCAAACGTGTTTTTGCGATGAAAAAAAGCTTGGAATTGATCGGACAAAGCCGAATTGAAAGTGATGCTTCGCGCCCAGCCTTTACCGGCGCCCAAGGTGTCACCATAGCTGAACCCGCCGCAAGCCACCAATCCTTGGAAGTCTTTCAAATGGGCTCGTCCGGATTGCAAATCGGTCATGTGCACGTCATAGGCTTCAAAGCCTGCTTCGGTGAACGCATACGCCATTTCCACGTGTGAATTCACACCTTGCTCGCGCAACACCGCCACACGCGGTCGATGTTTGTTGATGTAAGGCGCAGCCACGTTGTCGAGTGCGCCGGGGCTCAAATGGACATGCAAGCCCGGGTCACCGGGGAGACCAACTGCTGCGTGTTCCGCGTCTGCGGTTTGCGGGTTGTCGCGCTCTCGGCAAATCTTCCAACTGACGCTGTCCCAGACCTGGTGCAAATCAAACAAACTCGCGCTGAAAATTTCTTTGGCATCTCGCCACACACTGATGTCGCCCACACCTTTGCTGATGCCGGATGTCGCGGGCCGTGTTTTGCCTATCACGTGGCTGCAAGCGGACAATCCGTGTTGACGCAGCACTTGCATGGTTTGATCACGCATGTCCGTGCGCACTTGTATGACGGCGCCGAGTTCTTCGTTGAACAAAGCTTTGAGCGTGAGTTCATCGCGTCTGGCGTTGACTTGTTGTGACCAGTTTTTGCTGTCGCCATGGTCGGCGCGGCTGTCACTGATGCCATCGCCTTCGGTGACCAGCAAGTCCACGTTCAATGCCACACCGACGTGACCTGCAAACGCCATTTCGGCCACACACGCAAACAATCCGCCGTCGCTGCGGTCGTGGTAGGCCATGACCCAGCCCTTGGCGCGCAATTCGTTGATGGCGCTCACCAGTTGTTTCAAATCATCTGCATGGTCAAGGTCAGGTACCAAGCCTCCGGCTTGGTCCAACGCTTGCGCCAGAATACTGCCGCCCATGCGCTGTTTACCCCGCCCAAGGTCTATCAAAATCAAGCTGGTATCGGCTTCGGTGGCGTTCAATTGCGGCGTGAAATTACCCCGCACATCATCGATGCTTGCAAAGGCCGTCACGATCAAACTCACAGGCGAAGTCACTTGCATGGATTGGCCGTCAGCCTGCCATCGGGTACGCATGGACAAGCTGTCTTTACCGACCGGAATTGAAATGCCCAGCGCCGGGCAAAGTTCGAGTCCGACAGCTTTGACGGTGTCGTACAAAGCCGCGTCCTCGCCGGGTTCGCCGCAAGCCGCCATCCAATTGGCAGACAGTTTGACCCGCTCCAGACTGACAGGTGCTGCCAACAAATTGGTGATGGCTTCGGCCACGGCCATGCGGCCTGAAGCTGCCGCGTCAAGCGCGGCCAGTGGCGTGCGTTCGCCCAATGCCATGGCCTCGCCCGCCACACCTTTGTAATCGGCCAAGGTGATGGCGCAATCGGCCACCGGCACTTGCCAAGGACCAACCATTTGGTCCCGGTGGCTGAGTCCACCGACTGTGCGGTCGCCGATGGTGATCAAAAACCGTTTGCTGGCCACCGTGGGATGCGACAACACTTTGAGCACCGCGTCTTGCAGACTGACGCCGTCCGGGTGAAAAGAACCGCTGTCGCGTGTCAGGCTTTGCACATCTCGCAGCATTTTGGGCGGCTTGCCCAGCAACACGTCCAATGGCATGTCAACCGCGTCGGTGGAGTCGGTGTGTTTGACGCTGAGGTGTCGTTCTTCGATAGCCACACCAACCACAGCAAAAGGACAGCGTTCGCGCTCACAAAAAAACTGAAACTGTTCTAGTGAATGCGGCGCAATAGCAAGCACATAACGCTCTTGGCTTTCGTTGCTCCAAATCTCTTTGGGTGACAAACCGCTTTCTTCCAGCGGTACTTGCCGCAAGTCAAAACGCGCGCCGCGACCGGCGTCGTTCACCAGTTCGGGAAAAGCGTTGGACAAACCGCCGGCGCCTACATCGTGAATCGCGAGTATGGGTGTGTCTGTGCCCAGGGCATTGCAATGGTTGATCACCTCTTGCGCACGGCGTTGGATCTCGGGGTTGCCGCGCTGCACAGAGTCAAAGTCCAGATTGACCGCGTTACTGCCACTGGCCAGCGAACTGGCCGCGCCGCCGCCCATGCCTATGCGCATGCCGGGGCCGCCGAGCTGAATCAACAGCGTGCCCGCTGGAAACAGCAGTTTGTGGGTGAGTTCTTCACGCACCACGCCCAAACCACCAGCCAGCATGATGGGCTTGTGGTAACCGCGTTGCACACCGTTGACCCGTTGCTCGTATTCGCGGAAGTAGCCCAGCAGATTCGGTCGGCCAAATTCGTTGTTGAACGCAGCACCACCCAAAGGGCCTTCAGTCATGATTTGCAAAGCAGAGGCCATGTGCGCTGCCTGTCCTATGTGGCTGCCCCACAATTTGGAGACACTGAAACCCGTCAGGCCAGCTTTGGGTTTGGCACCGCGACCGGTCGCGCCTTCGTCGCGGATTTCACCCCCGGCACCGGTGGCGGCCCCGGGAAAAGGCGAAATAGCCGTCGGGTGGTTGTGCGTTTCCACCTTCATCAAAATATGTTGCACGCCTGTGCTTTTGTCATAGCGCGGCATGTAGCCGGTGAGCGCAGCGGTGAATCGCTCGACCTGATGGCCTTGCATGATGGCGGCGTTGTCTGAATACGCCACCACCGTGTGCTGGGGATTGGTTTTGTGCGTGTGGCGGATCATGCCGAACAAGCTGTGGCTTTGCACCTGGCCATTGATGACGAAATCGGCATTGAAAATTTTGTGACGGCAATGTTCGCTGTTGGCCTGGGCGAACATCATCAGTTCAGCGTCGGTCGGGTTGCGCTTTAGCCGGGTGAAAGAGGCCAGCAAATAATCGATTTCGTCGTCAGCCAACGCCAAACCATTGTCGATATTGGCTTGCACCAAGGCTTGCCTGCCGTGCTTCAACACATCCACACTGACCATGTCAGCTTCAGAAAGAGTGTGCAGCAGCGCACTGGCAGCTTGTCGCTCTGGCCAGACCGACTCGGTCATGCGATCGTGCAACACAGCATGAATCGCGGCGATTTCAGTGGATGAAGGCCGAGAAGAGCTCTTGAGTTGCAAGCGGTATTCGGTCAAACGCTCTAGCCTGTGCAAGCTGAAGCCGCAATTGCGCGCGATATCACTGGCTTTGGAGGCCCAAGGCGATACCGTGCCCTGGCGCGGTGAGACCACCAGAACCAGCGAGTCAGTTGATGTCTCAGGCAATGATTGAATATCAGCTGCATCGAGCAATTGCAGCAAGCGGGCAGTTTCGGCTGCGTTGAGCGAGCGCTCGGCCGCCATCAGATAAACATGAGAGGCTTGCAGTGATTGAATGGACTTACAGACAGTTTGCAATTTGCTGAGCAAACGACGGGTTTTAAAGCTGCTGAAGGCGGGGCCGCCCTGGAAATTACTGATATGAAGGGTCACGGGGTGGCCTTGGGTTTAAGAGGGCTTGGCTGTGGACAGGTACAGCGTGTCATGGCTGAATTTTAACGACACTGCCGGGCAGCTCAGAACCAATCGTGCCAGCCTGAGATAATTGCCCGATGAGCATCACTTACAAAAATCAACACGGCATCGACGGCATGCGTATTGCGGGCAAACTGGCGTCTGAAGTGCTGGATTATCTGACCCCGCACGTACAACCCGGCGTCACCACCAATCACCTGGACAAATTGGCGTTTGACTACATCACCCAGGTGCAACAAGCCATACCGGCCCCCTTGAACTACAACCCCAGCGGCCACAACCCTTACCCCAAGTCGATTTGCACCTCGATCAACCACCAGGTGTGTCACGGTATCCCCAGCGACAAGGCCTTGAAAAAAGGCGATATCGTCAACATTGACATCACCGTCATCAAAGACGGCTGGCACGGCGACACCAGTCGCATGTTCATTGTGGGCGAAGGCTCGATTGCTGCCAAACGGCTGTGTCAATTGACTTACGAGGCCATGTGGCACGGTATTGTCAAAGTCAAACCCGGTGCCCGCCTTGGTGACATAGGTCACGCCATCCAAGTGTTTGCCGAAAACCACGGCTTTTCTATCGTGCGTGAATTCTGCGGCCACGGCATCGGACAAGTGTTTCACGAAGAGCCCCAAGTGCTGCACTACGGCAAACCCGGCACGCTGGAAGAACTCAAACCCGGCATGACCTTCACCATCGAGCCCATGGTCAATGCGGGCAAACGCGACATCAAAGAAATGGGTGACGGCTGGACCATCATCACGCGCGACCATTCGCTGTCTGCACAATGGGAACACACCGTGCTGGTCACACCCACAGGCTATGAAGTGCTGACGCTGTCCGAAGGCAGCCCCGCCCTGCCCGCCTTTGTCACCACCACGGTGTGCTGACGCGTGAATCACTCACCGTCTGATTTCAGACAGCGTAAATCGGCGTTGCTCGAGTTATGCGCAGCAGAACAAAGCTTGGCGCGCGCTTCCCGCGTCCACTTACATTTAAAAAAACTCAGCGATTTATGCGATGAAACCTTAAAAAGCTTGTGGCAACAGGCCGGCATGCCCGACACCACCTGCTTGTTGGCAGTCGGCGGTTATGGCCGGCAAGCACTGTTTCCTTATTCAGATGTCGATGTGCTGGTGTTGCTGCCGGACGGCGCCGGTGCCCAAGCAGATGATGATTTGAAAAACAAGATCGAGACTTTCATCGGCAGTTGCTGGGACTCGGGTCTGGAGATCGGTTCCAGTGTTCGCAATCTCACAGATTGCATCAATGAAGCCGCTGCCGACATCACGGTTCAAACTGCTATGCTGGAATCGCGTTGGCTGACCGGCAACCGTTTATTGATGCAAAGCTTCAGCGACAGCTTTAACGCCAGGTTGGAGGCCAAGGCTTTTTTCACCGGTAAAACGCTGGAAATGCAGCAGCGTCACAACAAGTTTGAGAATTCGCCCTATTCCCTGGAACCCAACTGTAAAGAGTCGCCTGGCGGTTTGCGTGATTTGCAAATGCTGTTGTGGCTGGCCAAGGCCAGCGGCTTGGGCAGCAGTTGGAAAGACTTGTTCGCTCGCGGCATGGTGACCGCTTTGGAGTTGAGGCAATTGCAGCGCAATGAAAGCCTGTTGTCGCTGCTGCGCTGGCGCTTGCACTGGAGCGCCAGACGCCGAGAAGATCGGCTGGTGTTTGATTTGCAAACATTGCTTGCCCAAGGCCTGGGGCTGTCACCCGGTGGCGGCGACGGTAAATTAGCCCGGGCTGCCAGCGAAGCTTTGATGAAACGTTATTACTGGGCAGCCAAAGCGGTTACCCAGTTGAACCAGATCATTCACTTGAACATTGAAGACTGGCTGTTTCAACAGACCCAGTCGCATCCACCTCGTCAACTGAATGCGCGCTTTATTGACAAAGCTGGCATGTTGGAAGTGGTTGACGATGAGTTGTACCAGCGCCAGCCTCACGCTATTCTGGAAACCTTTCTGATTTACCAGGAAACCGTCGGCATCAAAGGCCTGTCTGCACGCACACTGCGGGCCTTGTACAACGCCAGAGGCTTGATGAATGCGGCCTTCAGGCGCGACCCTGCCAACCGCGCCATGTTCATGCGCATACTGCAAAGCCCGCAAGGCATCACGCACGCCATGCGCTTGATGAACCAAACCTCGGTGCTGGGGCGTTACCTGTGGGTATTCAGACGCATCGTCGGCCAAATGCAGCACGATTTGTTTCACGTCTATACCGTCGATCAGCATATTCTGATGGTGCTGCGCAATGTGCGGCGTTTCTTTATCGTTGAACACGCGCATGAATACCCCTTTTGCTCGCAACTTGCCGCGGGCTGGGAGCAGCCTTGGATTTTGTATGTGGCGGCGCTGTTTCACGACATTGCCAAAGGCCGAGGTGGCGATCACTCAGACTTGGGCGCGCACGAGGTACGGTTGTTCTGCCGCCAGCATGGTATTTCCAAGACCGATCAGCAGTTGATTGAATTCCTGGTCAAGCACCACTTGACCATGAGCAACGTGGCGCAAAAACAGGATTTAAGCGACCCGGACGTGGTGAATGCGTTTGCGCAAAGCGTTGGCAACGAGCGTTATTTGCGCGCCTTGTACTTGCTGACCGTGGCTGACATACGCGGTACCAGCCCCAAAGTGTGGAACGCCTGGAAAGGCAAACTGCTGGAAGACCTCTACCGTGCCAGCGCTGCCGTGTTGGGCGGGCAAACGCATGACCCTCTCGCACTGGTGGAAATGCGCAAACGCGAGGCTTTGCAAACCTTGGATTTGTACGCCATGCCGTTTGAGTCTCACAAAGATTTATGGCATACGCTGGACGTCGGATATTTCATGCGCCATGAAGCGGCTGACATCGCTTGGCATACAAGGCAGTTGTCCAGACCGCTGGCTTTGGCCAAAGCGCAAGGTACAACAGCCGGCGTCACTGTCAAGGCACGGTTGTCGCCATTGGGCGAGGGCTTGCAAGTCATGGTTTACACCCCGGATCAGCCCGATTTGTTTGCCCGCATTTGTGGCTATTTCGATCAGGCCGAATTCAGCATTCTGGATGCCAAAGTGCACACCGCCAAAAACGGCTACGCATTGGACACATTTCAAGTGGTCACGCCCATGCTGAACGTGCATTACCGTGAACTCACTCCCATGGTGGAAAACGGTTTGAAACAAGCAATTGAAAATGGCGGTCCTTTGCTTAAACCGCGCAAAGGCGGCCGGGTGTCGCGCCGCGTGAAAAGTTTTCCGGTAGCGCCGCGCGTGCGTTTACAACCTGATGAAAAAGCCCAGCGCTGGCTACTGAGCATTTCCGCCAGCGACCGCGCCGGTTTGCTCTATGGTGTGGCGCAAATACTGGCACAACACCACATCAATGTCTTGCTGGCCAAGGTCAGTACTTTGGGCGAACGGGTTGAGGATACTTTTTTGATCGATGGCGCGGCGTTACAACACAACAAAACGCAAATAGATTTAGAGACGCAGTTATTGACGGTTCTCGCCGGCAATTAAGCCAACTCAGCGGCACAGCCAAGCTGCCCCGCGAATGCCAGACGAATCACCATGCACGGCCTGGCGCACTGGCGTCGTTGCTTTGACGCCAAAGCTGTATTGAGAAATCACTTCGCCTACTCGCGGATAAATCTCCTGCACATTGCTCATGCCGCCGCCCAGTACCATGCAATCCGGGTCCAGCAAATTGATCACTTGGGCCAGTGCCCGACCCAGACGGTGCACGTACCGGTCGAAAGTTTCTGCAGCTTGCAGCTCACCATTTCGCATGGCTTGAACAATGGCCGGAGCGTCCAGTGTTTGGCCCGTGTGTCTGAGGTGGTCTTGCGCAAAGGCTGTGCCGCTGATCCAGGTTTCCAAGCAACCGGTTTGTCCGCACCAGCAAGCAGGCACCTGAATTTCATCTGCTGAGGGCCAAGGCAGCGGGTTGTGCCCCCATTCGCCTGCGATCGCATGTCTTCCCGTCACTAACTGCCGGTTCACCACCATACCGCCACCGCAACCTGTACCCAAAATCGCGGCGAACACCACCCCGGCATCGCTGCCCGCACCGTCTATGGCCTCACTCAAGGCCAGACAATTGGCGTCGTTTTGCACCCGTATCTCGCAGCCGAGCGCGTGTTTCAAATCAGACCAAAACGGCTGCTGGTTTAACACCAGCGTGTTGGAGCCTCTGACCAAACCAGAGACCGCGTCTACGCAACCGGGCATGCCTACACCGATGCTATGCGGCCTGGGGGTGCCCAGACTTTCGCAGGCCATGTTCAGCAGACCAGCCAGGGTTTGCAAGATCAAAGGGTAACTGTCGCGCGGTGTTGGCACCCGCTGGCGGAAAACAAATTCTCCGTTGGCATTCAAGACCGCCAATTCGGTTTTGGTGCCGCCCAGATCAAAGCCAAACTGCAGTTTCATCGGGGTTTGACCAATGCCATCAGCGCGGCTTCATCCAGCACCGGAATACCTAAAGCATTGGCCTTATCCAACTTGCTGCCAGCCGCTTCACCAGCAATCACACCGGTGGTTTTTTTGCTGACGCTGCCTGCCACTTTGGCACCGGCTTCTTCCAGCAGGGCTTGTGCCTGCTCGCGCGACAGCGTGGGCAAGGTACCGGTGATCACATAGGTATGACCGGCCAAAGGCAGATCCAGTCTTGCCCCCGGTGCGGACTCTTCCCAATGAATCCCGCAAGCGCGCAATTGCTCGACCACCTCGCGGTTATGCGGCTGGTCAAAAAAGGTACGTAGGCTTTGCGCTACCACCGGGCCGATATCATTGACCGTCAGCAGTTGCTCAATGCTGGCATCCATGATGGCTTCCATGCCGCCAAAGTGACGCGCCAAGTCCTTGGCCGTGGCTTCACCGACATGGCGAATACCCAGGCCAAACAAAAAACGCGCCAAAGTCGTTTGTTTGGACCGCTCCAGACTGGCCAGCAAATTGTTGGCGGATTTCTCGGCCATGCGGTCCAGCGCGGCCAAGTGACTAAAGCCAAGTTTGTACAAGTCTGGCAGTGTGTTCACCAGACCGGCGTCTACCAGTTGGTCCACCAGTTTTTCACCCAGATCGTCTACCTCAACAGCGCGTCTGTGAGCGAAATGCAAAATGGCTTGTTTGCGTTGGGCGCTGCAAAACAAGCCACCGATGCAGCGGTAATCTGCCTCGCCTTCTTCCCGCACGGCCAAACTCTGACACACCGGGCAATGCGATGGCATGGTGAATATTTGTGCGTCCTGCAAACGTTTTTCAAGCATCACCGACACCACTTCGGGAATCACGTCGCCTGCTCGCCGCACGACGACGGTGTCGCCGACACGCACGTCTTTGCGCCGGGCTTCGTCTTCGTTGTGCAAAGTGGCGTTGGTGACGGTGACACCGCCGACAAACACAGGGGCCAGTTTGGCCACCGGTGTCAGCTTGCCGGTGCGCCCTACTTGCACTTCAATGGCTTGCACGGTGGTGAATTCTTCTTGTGCAGGGTATTTGTGCGCCACTGCCCAGCGCGGCTCGCGGCTGACCATGCCCATGCGCGCTTGCAAGCTGATGTCGTTGACCTTGTAGACCACGCCATCGATGTCAAACGGCAAACGGTCGCGCAATGCGGCGATGTCATGGTGAAAAGCGATCAAGCCATTGGCGCCGCTGACTTGTTTGCTGTGCTCAGACACAGGAAAGCCCCAGCTTTTCAAAGCAAGCAATACCTGCATATGGCTGCCATAGGTTTGCAAACCATTCAAAGTGGCTTGCACTGGGCTCAGGGGTTGAGACGTATCCGCATGAAAATGCAGCGCATACGCAAAAAAACTCAAAGGCCGTTGCGCAGCAATTCTGGGGTCAAGTTGCCTGACCGCACCTGCGGCAGCGTTGCGAGGGTTGACAAACGTTTTTTCGTTTTTTAAACCTTGGGCGATGCGTTCGCGCTGCCTATTGTTCAAGTGTTCGAAATCGTCGCGTCGCATATAAACCTCGCCGCGAACTTCAAGCTCAGGCGGCGCAGTATGGGGCAAACGCAGGGGAATTTGTCCAATCGTGCGAATGTTATGCGTCACATCCTCACCGGTTTCTCCGTCGCCGCGGGTGCAGGCTTGGACCAGCAAGTGATTGCTGTAGATCAAACTGATGGCGAGACCATCAAATTTCAATTCAGCCACATAGTCAAGCGCCGGATCAGCCTCACTGAGTTGCAATTGCTTGCGCACCCGGGCATCAAATTGCACCGCACCTTGTTCGCTGATGTCGGTTTCTGTGTGAATGCTCAACATAGGCACGCGGTGACGAACCTGCGTGAATGAAGCCATGGGCGCTGCGCCGACCCGTTGCGTAGGAGAATCCGGGGTAAGGAATTCAGGGTGCTCGGCTTCCAGTGCCTGCAATTCCCGAAACAGCCGGTCGTACTCGGCGTCCGGCATCAGCGGTTCATCCAGTACATGGTAGTGATGACCTGCCAGTTGCAGTTGTTCCCTCAATCGGGCCAGCCTCTCGCGCATGTCTGTGATCAGCTGAATAATCGACGCGCTTGGAGCGAACCGGCCGCCAAGTCGCGGGTGGCCAGTTCTTCGTAGAGTTTGCGCAAATCCTGATCAATCATTTGTATAGCCTGTTCAGACAATGATTGACCGTTGTCATCGGTGACCACGCCGTCCATGGCATCGGCCAGGGCTTGTGCGGCCTCGCACATGCGGGCAAAAGCCTGCTCTGATTGAGACACCTGCGGCACGTCCAATGTCAAGCTGATGCTGCGCAAAGCAGCCTGGTTCGGGTCTTCGGCCATGGCTGCACGCGCATCAAAATGCAAGACCAATACCGGCGGCAAACCCATGTGCGAAGCCGGGACCACCATGCGTCCGGGAATAACGCCTGGAACAAAACCTTGCCTAGCTGCTTGCTGTTGCACATAGCCCGGGCTCCAAGCCGATTTGCGCGCCTGCAAAGTGAAGCTGAGTTGGGCGTCGTGAGAATTTGCAAATTGATCCAGTTCCCGTGCATGGGCCAGAGCTTCATGCATATCGGGAAATTCGGGCGTGGCTGAAAACACCTCGGCATAGGCCTGTGCTTTGACAACAAACTCAGAGAACTCAATTTCATTCAGCGGTCCTTGCCTGTTGGCCACTTGGATACCGGCTTGAAAACCGCTGTAAAAACGCAGAGCCTGCAAAATTTCCCAATTGCCGTTGTCTGCATTCAAACCTTCGACCACAAAGAGTTTGTTACCGATCCGGCGTATAGGTGGTAAGGCCGCCAATGCCGCTTCGCCGGAGACCGGTGCATCCAACTCCATGGTGGCTATGACATCGATCAATGCATCCAACTGCGAGGACACATCGCGCGTTGGTACCTCAGGATGCAAATCCGCATCCATGGACGGTTCGCGCTTATCTGCGTAGTCGCCGGGTACCACTTCAAGAGCCTGTAACTCGTCGGCAGTCACCAGGGGTTCGGCCTGTTTAGGCTGACTCTGGCGCGAGGTCCAGGTGCTGTGGGCGACCACCATGACCAGAACCAAGCCGCCGGCAATCGCCAGCCACAATTGCAAATTACTCATGAAACTGCCTTCATGAAGATTCAACCATGGAGACTGCGGCCTCCATGTCAACCGCCACGATACGCGACACGCCTTGCTCCTGCATGGT
>CANGCZ010000026.1 GCA_947452325.1 Comamonadaceae bacterium
ATCCCAAACTCGGTGCGCCTTTGCGCAAAGCGGTCAGCAAGGGCGCGGCTCTGGTGCCTTCAGCGAAAAAGCAGGGCACACTGGGAACTGCGGTGGATGTCCCTCTGGGCCACAAAGACGCGGCTTTTGTGCGCAGCCATTTCGATGCCATGGAAGCGCGGGTGGCTGATGCGCCGCGTGCCAATGAAATCGTGGTGGCCGTGGCGGTCACCGACAGCGGCAGACCGCATCCGCGCATCGGCGGATTGCAAGTTCATGAAATCGTGGGCCAGGACGGCTTGCGTTAAGTCAGTATCCCTACGCACGGGTTGTGCGGTTCTTGATTGGAGAGAGTAAATGAAAGCAGATCGCAGAAAACTACTGACCGCCATGGGCACCATGGGTGCATTGGGCGCGGTTGCCCCCTGGGCTTGGTCCGCCACCAAAATCAAACCGGGTGAAGACGCCGTGTTGATCGTGGTCGATGTGCAAAACTGTTTTGTCGAAGGCGGTACCTTGCCCGTTGCCAAAGGCTCGGAAGTGGTGCCTGTCATCAACCGTATCTCCAAAGCGTTTGACAACATTGTGGTCACGCAAGACTGGCATACCCATGGCCATGCTTCATTTGCTTCGGCCTATGACGGCAAAAAACCGTTCGAAACCACCAAGCTGAGTTACGGTACCCAGGTGTTGTGGCCAGACCATTGTGTGCAAGGCACCAAAGATGCCGAGTTGCACAAAGACTTGTCATTGCCAACCGCGCAGTTGATCATCCGCAAGGGCTACCACCCCAAGGTCGACAGCTATTCAGCGTTCATGGAAGCAGACAAAAAAACCGCCACCGGATTGTCCGGTTACTTGAAACAACGCGGCATCAAGAAAGTGTTTGTCACCGGACTGGCCACCGACTTTTGTGTCGCTTGGACAGCCATGGACGCACGCGCTGCCGGATTTGAAGTATCGGTTGTGGAAGACGCTTGCCGTGGCATCGACTTGAACGGTTCACTCGCCGCTGCTTGGAAGAGCATGGCGGACAAAGGCGTCAAGCGCATCCAGTCTGACGACATCCAAGTCGGCTGACATCACCGTCATCACCACTGCTGCACATGACACCGATGCGCTCAGTGGATCTGAGTCTCAAGGTCAATCAACAAACAGTTGATATGACTTTGAGCTCTGCCGCCACGCTGTTGCATGTGCTGCGCAACGACCTCGGCTTGAATGGTGCTAAATACGGTTGCGGTTTGGGCGAGTGTGGTGCTTGCACGGTATTGATAGACGGTATACCTGCGCGGGCTTGCGTGGTCCCCGCGTTGGAAATGCAGGGCAGAGAAATCACCACCTTGGAAGGCCTGGGCAATGCGCAACAACCGCATGCTGTGCAACAGGCTTTCATAGACACACAGGCCGCGCAATGCGGCTATTGTTTGAACGGCATGCTGATGATGACCGTGGCCTTGCTGAAAAAAAATCCTCATCCTAATGACGATGACATAAGGCGGGCTTTGTCAGCCAATTTGTGCCGTTGCGGCACACACATAGAAATCATTGCGGCAGTTCACCGTGCTGCTGAACTGATGAAAGCACAAACTTCGTGAGCATGCGCGCGTTTCAGGTGCAATCACGCGCCGATGTGTTTGATGCGCAGGGTGTGTTGCGCGTGGTGCGCGCCCCTTTGCCTGCCGCGCCGCCTGCACCGGGTCAACCCGGGTTTGTTTACAGCCAAGCAGACGAGGGCGCAGAATGTTTCATTGCGTTGTGGGACGACGGCAGCGTGACCGCATTGCACGGTCATGTGGATTTGGGTACAGGGCTTCGCACCGCGCTCACGCAAATCGTCGCCGAGGAATTGTCTGTATCGCCGTCATGCGTACACATGGTGATGGGTATGACTGGTGTGTCGCCTAACCAAGGCTCGACGATTGCAAGTGCGTCTCTACAAATTCACGCCGCGCCTTTGCGCGCAGCCGCCGCCCAAGCCGCGCAATGGTTGTTGCAACAAGCAGCACGTTTATGGGTGTTGCCAATCGAACAACTGCGTTTAACACCGCATGGTATTCAAGCCGCAGACCGTGCCCCCGTGGCCTGGGGTGGTTTGCTCAAAGGCTTGAACATTGAACTGAATTTGGACTTGAACACCAGGCTCAAGCCTTTGGATGAACACCGTGTGTCAGGCCAAAGTTTGCCGCGCATAGATATACCTGCCAAAGTGTTTGGTGAATTGGTGTTTGTGCATGACATGCGACTGCCCGGCATGTTGCACGGGCGTGTGGTGCGACCGCCTTATGCAGGCGCGGACAGCGGCGACTTCATCGGTAAAACATTAGAGCGTGTGGACGCGCAATCCATCGCGCACATTCCCGGTATCTGTTCGGTGGTGGTGCAAGGCGACTTTGTCGGTATCGTGGCCGAGCGAGAAGAGCACGCAGAGCAAGCCATGCGTGAACTTGTTGTTGTGTGGAAACCCTGGCCCGGCATGCCGGATGTGTCCGACGCTGAAAACGCCATCCGCCGCAACCCCTCTACAGCGCGTCAGTTGATCAATGAAGGTGATGTGGATTTGGCTTTGCGGGATGCCCATCAGCATTTGCAACGCACCTATGTATGGCCTTACCAGTTGCATGCGTCTATCGGCCCCTCGTGTGCGGTCGCGCATTGGCAACCGCCGCAGGAAACGGAGTCGCCTTACCAACTTCGCATCTGGGCAGGCACACAAAACCCCCACGCCTTGCGCGCTGACATTGCCTTGCTTTGCGATTTGCGTGACACCGACGTGGATGTGGTTCGCATGGAAGCCGCCGGTTGCTATGGCCGCAATGGTGCGGATGATGTGGCCGCAGATGCCGCGCTGTTATCCAAGGCCGTAGGTGCGCCGGTACGTGTGCAACTCAGTCGCGAGCAAGAGCACTTGTGGGAGCCCAAGGGCGCGGCGCAACTCATGCAAGTGCAAGGCGGTTTATCTGCAATCGGCGAACCCAGCGGTTATGACTTTCAAGCGTCATACCCGTCGAACGGTGCCACTACTTTAGCGCTGTTATTCACGCGCACCATAGAGCCTTTGGCGCGCAGTTTCGAGATGGGGGACCGCACAGCTCGTCCGCCCTACGACTACGCGGACATGCGAGTCACTGTCAATGACATGCCACCCATACTTCGTGCTTCTTGGTTGCGCGGTGTGTCAGCATTGCCGAATGCATTTGCGCATGAAAGTTTTATAGACGAGCTGGCCACAGCCGCAGGCGTGGACCCGCTGCAATACCGCTTGGCGCACATGTCTGACGAACGTGCCAAAGAGATGTTGCAAGCCACCGCCGACAAAGCGGGTTGGAAGCCGCACACACAACCGCAACAACAAGCCGCCCAAGGCGATTGGTTGCAAGGGCAGGGCGTGGCTTATGCGCGTTACACACACAGCAAATGGCCGGGTTTTGGCGCCGCATGGGCTGCGTGGGTGGCGGATGTGCAGGTGAACAAAACCACGGGTGAAGTACAGGTCAAACGCGTGGTGGTCGGACATGACGCAGGCCGTGTCATCAATCCCAAAGGCGTTGAACAACAAGTGCACGGCAACGTGTTGCAAACCACCAGCCGAGCTTTGTTTGAGCAAATACAAACCGACAGCACGGACGGCAGTGTCACCAGCGCAGAGTGGGGCAGTTACCCCCTATTGAATTTCAGGCAAGTGCCGGTGATTGAAGTGGTGCAAATGCCGCGACCGCAGCAAGACCCTTTGGGTGCGGGTGAGTCGTCTTCTGTGCCAGGTACCGCTGCGATCGCGAATGCGATTTTTGATGCCACCGGTGTGCGTTTTAGAAACCCGCCTTTCACGCCTGAGGTCGTGCGTGCGGCGATTAACCCAATAGCCGCACCCAGCACACACACACCACAAGCCGAACAAGTCACGCCTGATGTGCCGCGTTCCAAGCAACCGGGTTTGCGCAGTGCTTGGCGTTGGCAACAATGGGGCGGCGTGTTGTTCGCTGCGCTTGCCGTGGGTGCAGCACTTGTCGGCTGGCGCAGTGCCTTGCCGCGCATCACACCATCGATTACAACTTTCAGCGAAACGCAACTTCAACGTGGGGCGCAATTGGCCGCGCTTGGCAATTGCATCAGTTGCCACACCGCAGAGCAGGGCGCAACACTGGCCGGCGGCAAAGCATTCACTACGCCGTACGGCACTGTTTACAGCACCAACCTCAGCCCTGATGTTGACACCGGCATAGGCGCATGGTCTTACCAGGCGTTTGCGCGAGCCATGCGCCAAGGCGTGTCGCGCGACGGTCATGCCTTGTACCCTGTGTTTCCGTTCACCTCGTTTGCACGCATAAGCGATGAAGACATGACTGCCTTGTACGCCTGGTTGATGACGCAAACACCGGTCGCGCAAACCACCCCCGCGCCTGACATGGTGTGGGGTTTGAATATGCGTCCCTTGTTGTCTGTATGGAATGCGGTGTTTCATCACGACAGACAAGACCGTTACGACAGCACGCAAACACCGACATGGAACAGAGGCGAATACCTGGTGAACGGCGTGGCCCATTGCGGTGCGTGTCACACACCTCGCAACCTGATGGGTGCAGAGCAAAAGCAAACCGCGTACATGCAAGGTGCGTGGGTCGATGGCTGGCATGCACCGTCGCTCACCGGTTTCAACACTTCCCCCATGCCATGGCGAGAAAAGGATTTCTTCAATTACCTGCGCAAAGGCTATACCGGTTTTCACGGCACAGCCAGCGGCCCGATGGCGCAAGTGGTGCGCAATTTGCAAACCGTATCGGATGAAGACATTCAAGCCATGGCTGTGTATTTGGCTTCTTTGAACCCGAATGCTTCTGCATTGGGTGATGCAGATTTCGGCGCGCGAGCGATTGCCGTGGTAAGCCAAGCCGCGAACAGCGCACCTTTGCCGGATGCGGCTGCCAGGCAATTTGTGGGCAGTTGCGGTGCCTGCCACCACGATGGTGACGGCCCTCAATTGTTGGGTGTCAATCAAGCACTTGCACTCAACGGTAATTTGCACAGCGACAGCCCGGCCAATGTGGTGAATGTGATTTTGCATGGCGTGCAACAACCCGCGTCACGCGAGACGGGTTTTATGCCGGGGTTTGCGCACAGTTTGAGCAAACAGCAAATCGTGAGCTTGGTGCAATGGATGCGACAGCGTTATGCGCCCGGTAAGCCGGTTTGGAAGGCGGAAGAGATTGTGAAAGTGATGAATTAAATATGACCGTCAGAGACATTCTCAAAATGGGTGATACCCGACTTTTGCAAATCGCGGAGCCGGTGACAGCGTTTGACACACCTGAGTTGCACGCACTCATCCATGACATGCGCGAAACCATGGCTGCGGTGAACGGTGCAGGGTTGGCTGCACCACAAATCGGCGTGAACCTGCAATTGGTCATCTTCGGCAGTAACCAGACCAACCCGCGCTACCCCGACAGACCATTGGTGCCGAAAACCGTATTGATCAACCCGGTGATCACGCCTATAGGCGTAGACGAAGAACAGGATTGGGAAGGCTGCTTGTCAGTGCCCGGCTTGCGCGGTATGGTGCCCAGATGGGCGCAAATTCGCTACACAGGTTTTGATGAAACAGGACACGAGATAGACAGAACCGTGAGCGGTTTTCATGCGCGTATGGTGCAACATGAATGCGACCACTTGATAGGTAAGCTCTACCCGATGCGGGTGCGGGACTTCACGCAGTTTGGCTACACCGAGGTGTTGTTTCCGGATATCGGGGATGTGGAGGATGATTGAACTAATTAACGCTGAAACCTGTTCACCGGTACGCCAGAGCTTTGCCTTCTATGCATCTCCAAACGCTCAAACATGTTCAGCATAGATTCAATGCGCGGCGGTTTGGGCAAAGTCATGTCCATCACATTTTGCGCGCTGAGTTGGCATTGCTCCACCAGATAGGCGATGCCAGCCAGGGGTTGCGGTTGCTGGCGCTGCACCGTCACCCAGTGCGATTGCACCCAGGCTCGGGCCAGCAACCAGAGCTTGCGTTTGCCACTGACCACGCTGCGGTGGTTGACCGGGTCCATGCCCGTGCGGCGCAGTTGATGGCCAATTTCTGCATAAATCACATTGGCTGACATGATGGCCGGGCGACAGTCGCGCGGTAAATGCGCAATGCCAGCCACCGATTGTTTGTACAAGCTGTCTGCCTCATGCAGCACGCGTTCAACCACGCGTTGCAATGCTGGGGTACATGCGGGTGACAGCAACCAAGCCTCAGGATCTATGCCCTCTTGACGCATCCATTGCAGGGGAAGGTAAATGCGGCCTATGCGTGCGTCTTCGCCGACATCACGCGCAATATTGGTGAGTTGCATGGCCACACCTAACTCGCATGCGCGCGCCAAAGTGACTGCTTGTTGCGGGCCCATGATCCAACACATCATCGCGCCGACGCTACCGGCGACGCGTGCAGCGTAGCCATGCAAATCTTCCATGGTTTCGTAACGCCGCTCATGACCGTCCCATGCGAAACCGTCAAGCAATGCATCCAGCAAATGACGCGGCAAGGCATGGCGTTGCACAACCACAGCCAGTGCACGGTCTTCGACGGTGTTTTCTGGTTGTCCCGCATAAATACGGTCCAGTCGGTGGTGCAGCACTTTCAAGCTTCGTTCAATGGAATCGCCCAAGTCCACCATGTCATCGGCTACGCGGCAAAACGCGTACAGCGCAATGGCAGCATCGCGTATGCGTTTGGGCAACAAGCGGCTGGCGGCAAAAAAAGTTTTAGAGCCACCGCGCATCATCTCTACGCAAGCGGCCAGATCGCGATCGGCCTGGTCAGTGAAAGGCAAGGGCATGGGGTACCACCTGTTCAAGCATTTTGGCTGACATCAGCACACTGGGTACGCCTGCACCCGGTTGCGTGCCGGCGCCCACGAGAAATAAATTTTTGATGTCTTCGCTGCGATTGTGCGGACGGAACCACGCACTCTGTGTCAGCACCGGCTCCAGACCAAAGCCCGCGCCTTTGAATGACCACAAGCGGTCCTGAAAATCTTGCGGTGTGGTGACTTTGGATGTGACGATGTGTTGCTTTAAGCCGGGCAACACACTGTCTTGCAACACCGTGGCAATGGCTTCTTTGTATTGCTCGGTGATGGCCGGCCAGTCGGTGCCGCTGCTCAGATTGGGCACCACGGAAAGCGCGTAAAACGTGTCGCAGCCCTCTGGTGCCAGCGACGGGTCGGTGGCGGTGGGTCTATACAAGTAAAGACTGAAGTCTTTGGACAACGAGTGGTTTTTGAAAATATCTTGCAACAAGCCTTTGTAACGCGGTCCCAGCACCATCATGTGGTGCGGCACATCTTTGTATTGTTTGTCGGTACCGAAATACCAAACGAACAGACCGGAGGAATAGTGCCCCTTGTCAATGCGGCGGTTGCTCCAACTGGGGCGGTATTTTTCTGCGATCAGGTGTTTGTATGTCCATGCAGCATCTGCGTTGCTCACCACAATGTCCGCGCCTATGAATTCACCGTTTTCCAGCTCCACGCCCACGGCTTTGCCGTTGTCCACGCTGATGCGGGTGACGGCGGCGTTGTAGCGAATCGGTACATGGCGTTGTTGCAATAACTTGACCAGCGCATTGACAATGGCACCTGTACCGCCCATGGCGGAATGCACGCCCCAGCGTTGCTCCAGGATGTGAATGAGTGAATACACACAGGTGACTGAAAACGGGTTGCCGCCGATCAGCAGCGGATGAAAGCTCATGACGATGCGCAGCTTGGGGTGTTGGAGGTACGAAGACACCATGCTGTAAATCGAGCGCCAGGCTTTCATGCGCGCCAGGTTAGGCAAGGCTTTGACGACATCGGTCAAAGTCTCAAAGGGAATAGAGCCAAGTTCAACAAAACCCAATTCATAGCACTGCGCCGAGGCCTTCATCAGGTCTTTGAAACCTTGCACATCCACCGGACTGATGGCTTGGATTTGGGCCAGCATAGAAGCTTCGTCGTTGCTGTAGTCAAAATGCGTGCCGTCATCAAAACGTATGCGGTAGAACGGCGACATGGCGCGCAAATCCACGTGGTCTTGCATGCTCTCGCCACAAAGGGTGAACAATTCCTCTAGCAAATGCGGCAGCGTGATGATGGTAGGCCCGGCGTCGAAAGTGAAGCCGTCTTGCTTGTGCACATAAGCGCGACCGCCGGGGGCATCCAACTTTTCCAATACTTGCACTTGGTAGCCCATCACGCTCAGCCGAATGGCTGCAGCCAGCCCGCCAAACCCACTGCCGATGACGATAGCGCGCGGGGAATGTCTGGCCGGTGTGTCACCATTGGACCGGTCTTCGATTGTGCGAAATGCATTCATGCTGCGTCCGCCTGGTTGGCGGCAGTGACATGCACCGGTCTATCGACCACAACAAGCCGTTGCGGTGCACCATAAGGACTGCGCTTCATGGCCCAACCCCACAAGCGTTGCAGCGGCAGGGCAATCACCATCAGCACATGTTCAATGATGGCCAAACCCAGCAAGGCGGACAACAACACCCAACCGGTGCTGATGACGACGGCACCAGTTTGCAATTCCCACACCATCCATGACCACACGACCACGGACAAGCCCATGGTGAAAAAGAAAAACGGGCTGATGCCGCCGCTTTTGAAATAGCTGCCGATGTAGCGCAAGTGCGCAGGCAAATATTGTTCGCCGACTTGCGGTACGCCGAAAAACAAATTGAGCTTGGCGCTCAGGCGCATACACCACAGCAATGCGTAAGTGCACAAGGCCACATGGTTGGGTTGATTTTGTTGCATGGCCAGAAGCACACCGAAGTTGAACAGCAGCGCCACCTCGTGGTAAAGCAAGGCCATGACCGATTGACCGAAGCGGCGGTTGATGCCTAGCCCCGGCTCTAAAGGTATGCGTCTGGGGCCTGCCAGCCAACCGGTGAGAAAAGCCATTTCATGCCAACTCCACATTGCAATCACACTGACAAAGCCTATGTAGGCATTCAAGATGGAATGCGAGCGCATGCTGATGGAGGTGGTCCACAAACTCAAACCCAGCAGAAAACTGAGAAAGAACATGCTCCAGCGAAATGTAGAAGTGGGTAATCGCACCAGCCACAAAATCGCGCCCGTGCCCAGCCACCAGCAGAACACTGCAAATACGCAAGCGCCCGTTGTGGTGGACAAAAAGTCAATCATGTGTGTGGCCTATCACCAGGTGGGTTGCATGCGTATATCCGCAGGCAACTCGTTTTTCTTGACCGGCAATAGGTACAAACGGCCAAATGTGTACACCGCTTGCAAGGCAGTGCTGGCGCGACCGATCAAACCCATCACACCGCCGCGTTCTTTGGCCTTGGCATTGGCGATGGACAACTCAACCAAATGTGTCATGCCGGCGCGAAACACCGGGTGATCGATATCGACCTCGACCGGGAACACCTGGCGCGCAATGTCCGAGGTGATGCGAAACACCTCATAGTCGTACTCGGTAGATTCAAAACCCATGGCTTCATGCAGCAAAGGGCGCGTATGGTCGCGCACATACATGGTGGCATAGACCGCCAAAATGAAAAACCGAATCCACAGCAGATTCACACCGCGCAACAGCTCGGGGTGGGCGCGCATGATGAGGGCAAACGATTCGCCGTGGCGGAACTCGTCATTGCACCAACGCTCAAACCAACGGAAGATGGGGTGAAAACGTTTGTCCGGATTTTTTTCAAGCTGACGGTAAATGGTGATGTAGCGCGCATAACCGATTTTTTCAGACAAATAAGTGGCGTAAAAAATGAACTTTGGCTTAAAGAAAGTGTATGACTTGGTGCGCTTGAGTTGGCCTAAATCAATGCCTAAATCAAAGTCGCGCAAAGACTGGTTGATGAAACCGGCATGGCGTGATTCGTCGCGCGCCATGAAAGTCATCAGTTGTTTGATGTCCGGGTTCTTCACATGCTTGCGCACTTCGTTGTACAAAATACAACCCGAGAATTCAGAGGTGAGCGAGCTGATCAAAAAGTCTAAAAACTCTTGGCGCATTTCCGGTGAAAGCTGCGGCATCAAGACCCGCACTTCTTCTGCAAAAGCCGCATCGCGTTGAAAGTGGTCGTGGTTGTTGTCGCCCTCGTACTCTTTCATCATGGTGTCCCATTCGGCGCGCACGGGTTCTACGTTCAATTTGTCCATGGCGTCGAAATCGGTGGTGTAAAAGCGCGGACTGAGCACCGTGTTGCGCACCGCCTTGGCATTCGCATCAGCTGCGTTTTCAACCGTGCCTATCAATAACTCCACGTGATCAAAATCTAAAGCAGCGGCGTTGGTCATGGCTTACTCCTGGGAAGCTTTCTGAGGGGAAGGGGTGAGGTTTTGCAGTTGTGCAAACGCTGACATATTGGTCGGGCCGAATGACTCTAAATCGATGCGCACACCGGTGGCAGGGTCCAGCAATGTCAATCTGCCATCGGTGTGACCGACGAGTTCGAATGAAGGGCCTGCGCCTATGCCGCGACGCATGCGCTCGCGTGACATGGTGCGCAATGTGCCGCGAACAAAGCCTTGCTCGCCTTGAAAACGGGTGACTTCCAATTGGGTTTCAGGATCAACCACGGCGACATCGCCATTGGGCCGGTCTTCAAAACGCAGACTGCGTTTCCAACTGACAGGTGCATCATCTTGCGGCGTCATCACACCTTGGCCGCGCAAAAATCCGACCACCAGCAAGACACTGCATAAAAAACCGACAAATATCCAACCGGTGAGACCGTGTTGACCGGGCATGTTTTGGTTGGAGAGGGACTGGCTCATACGGATACCGTGTGTGAGTTGCGGTTGCCCATGTCGAAGGAGGGCTGTTCATCGATCATGTCACCCAACATGGCAGGCACGCCAGGGTTGGCTTCGCGCCAGGCTTGCACCAAGCGCTCGCCGACACGAACGGCATCGGGAATGAAGCGCATGCAAGGCTCTGGGTTTTTCAAAGCCCAGGGCTTGGCGTGCGGCCACAAATTCAGCCAAGCGATGTGGTCGTTTCCTGCGAGTTTCAACGCTATGTCGCCACTGCCGTTTTTCATCGGCTTGACACTGGCGGCGGCCACCATGCGAAGCGGTAAATTGAAAGTCAATGTCAGCACAATGCCTATGCGCATGACCACGCGTTTGCTGGTCAATGTGTACAAAGCGGTACGGGCGGTCAACCAGGCCAGCCAAGTAAGCAAACCCAAGGCTGTCAGGCTCAACGCCACACTGGTGGCTAAGGGCACCAGCAAACGCGCTTGCGGCTCACCCATCAAATACAGCGCTTGCAACAACACCATCACAGAAAAATAAATGGCCAAAGTACGCACTCGAAAAACATGCAGCGCCAGCTGTTTCCAGTCGGGTGCACCTTGCCAAAGCAGACGTTCGCCGGCGGGTAAGGCTTCAGGCAGACCGGGCGCTGCCTCGAACTCGTGTTCGTGGTGCGGATTGACGTTCAAAACAGTGGCTCCTGACGTTCAGGCGTGGCGTACAAAGTGCCCGCACCGTAGTAGGCTGTGATTTTTTCTTCTTCCAGCAAAGTGATTTGACTGTCGCTTCGGGTTTTGGGCACGTTGGCAAACTGCGCAGACAGAATGGAAGATGTATGAACACCGCGACGGTTGATTCGCGCAAAAGTCATGGGCAGCAACACCGTGTCACCTGAATGCAAAGAGACTTCGATGTAACGGAACATCATCTCGCAGCGATCCACCCATAAGTCTTTGACATGACCTGCCTCATAGCGATCCAAACCATACACAGGCAAGCCGCGCGGGTCTATGTCAGGTGACATGACGCCATGGTCTGAAGCGATGCGTAAGGGCACGATTTTGATGTCGCCGCCGTGGTAGAGATCGGGTTCGTCAGCACGTGCAGCCCATGCACCGGGGCCAACACCTGCGAGCAACGGGTCGCCCAAGGGTTCTAGAGGTGCGCCCAGCCAGCCATGCACAGGCTGAGCGGTGTAACTGCCGTCCACACGGTGAACATCAGGTGCCAAAAGTTCACGGCCATCGGCCATTTTGAACACCTTGGGTTCTGGCACAGGCCAGCCGATTTGTACCGGTCCGCCTTGCAGGTGACCGTTGTCCATGGGATAACCTTCACGGTGATTTTCACGTGCAAGGTAATAAATCAAACCAGCGAAAAATCCCCAAAACATGTAGAGCACGATTTGTGCGACGTCTACATATTGCGTAATAGCGCCTGTTTCCATGGTCATTCTCCTTTAGAGCGCGTACAAAAATACTTAGCCTGGCAGTTCTGCCAGACCGAATCGTGAATCCTGGCTTACACCTTGGGTCTGCTTGCGGCTGACCAAAGGACCGAGTGCGATCAACACACAAAACAGCATGTACATCTCGATGTGAAACACCATGCTGTATCCGGTGACGGGGGACACCAAAGCTTCCCCCAGCATGCCTTGTTCGGCCAAATTACCCATGAGGTCACGGGTGACACCACCCAAGGCCATGGCCAAACCTGAGGCCGTGGCTTGTACCGCGCCCCAGGCACCGAGCACCATACCGGCCTGTCCCTTGTCTGTCATGCCCATGGCGGTGAGCAACATGCCGACTGAAAACAAACCGCCGCC
>CANGCZ010000027.1 GCA_947452325.1 Comamonadaceae bacterium
GTCAGCGCGACTTTCATTTGTTCCAGACGGGCTTTGACAGAGGTATCAAGCACCTCGTCGCCGACCACCACGCGTACGCCCCCAATGAGCTCTGGCTCAAGCGCCACTTGCACATTGAGTTTGTGACCGAAGCGTTTTTCAAACACCTTGGTCAATTCATCAAGAGCGGCGCCCTCGATGGGGAATGCACTGTGCACCACGGCTTTGCGAACACCGCTTTGGGTGTCGACCAGCGCATGGAATTGCACGGCGATTTCGGGCAGCACAGACAAGCGGCCGTTTTCAACCAGCGCGGTCAAAAAATTGACTGCCGCAGCCGGTAGGTTTTTCGGGCCGACTTGCGCGACCAAGTCCAGTACCTGCTGGTGACTGACTTTGGGGTCATGGGCGAATTGCTGCAAACCGGGGTCAGCAGCAACCACCGCCAGGGCGTCCAGCCATTCAACAGCTTGCGCTGCCTGCGCATGCACCACCTTGAACAAGGCTTCGGCATAAGGGCGGGCAATGGTTGCGATTTCAGCCATGGGGTCGTGTCCTCAAAGTTCCGTTTTGAGGCGGTTCAACAAATCGGCATGCACAGAAGCGTTGACTTCTTTGCGCAGGATTTGTTCAGCACCTTTGACGGCCAGCACTGCCACATGGTCACGCAACCATTCTTTGCTTTTGAGCATGGCCTGTTCGGCCTCAAGATGCGCGCCAGCAATGATTTTGTTGGCTTCTTCTGTGGCTTTGATTTTGGCTTCGTCGATGATGGCTGCGGCACGGCGCTCGGCCTCGGCAATGCGGGCTGCCGCGTCAGAGCGGTTTTTCGCCAACTCGACCTCGACATGCTTGTGCGCATTGGTGAGTTCGATGTGTGCGTGCTCCGCAGCTTTGAGGCCATGGGCGATTTTTTCAGCACGTTCATCCAGCGCATTTGCAATCGGCGGCCACACGAATTTCATCGTGAACCAGACCAAAATGGCAAAAACAATCGCTTGAACAATCAGGGTTGCGTTGATGCTCACGTCAACACCTCTCTATGGGCGGTTGGATGGATTACTTCAGGACGAAAGGATTGGCGAAGGCGAACATCATGGCGATACCCACGCCAATCAGGAAAGCCGCGTCAATCAAACCAGCCAGCAAGAACATTTTGGTTTGCAATTCGTTCATCAGCTCGGGCTGACGTGCTGCAGCTTCCAGGTATTTGCTGCCCATGATGCCGATACCAATACAAGCACCGATGGCGCCCAGTCCAATGATCAGACCCGAGGCGAGTGCAACTAAACCAAGTACGTGTTCCATGAAAAGCTCCTAAGCAAGGTGATGGAAAGGTTGAGAAAAAACGAAATCAGTGAGCGTCGTGCGCCTGCCCGATGTAGACCAAGGTCAACATCATGAAAATGAAGGCTTGCAGTGCGACGATCAAAATGTGGAAGATGGCCCAGATGGAGCCGGCGATGATGTGGCCAATGGGCAGCAAAATACCGCTCAAGCTCATGGCGGCAGCGCTGCCCATGAGGGCGATCAACATGAAGATGAGTTCGCCGGCGTACATGTTGCCGAACAATCGCATGCCGTGTGACACGGTTTTGGCGACAAATTCAATCATCTGGAAACCGAAATTGATGGGCCACAAAATGGGGTGCGCGCCGAACGGAGCGGTGGTGAGTTCGTGGAACCAACCGCCTATGCCCTTGATTTTGATGTTGTAAAACAGACAAATCAGCAGCACCGACACAGACATTCCGAGGGTGGTGGACAAATCCGCCGTAGGCACCACACGGAAGTAATGGATGCTGTGGTCTATGCCAGTCCACTCAAACACTTGGTGAAATAAATCGACCGGCAAAAAGTCCATGCTGTTGAGCAAAAAAATCCAAACAAACACAGTCAAAGCCAGCGGGGACACCAGCTTTCGGCTGTGCGCGTTGTGCACTATGCCCTTGGCTTGGGTATCCACCATTTCAAACAATATTTCCACCGCCGCCTGAAAACGGCCAGGCACACCGGAGGTGGCTGCACGCGCGGCACGCCAGAGGAAAAACGAGCCGACGAAGCCCAGCAGAACCGACCAAAAAATGGAGTCCAGATTGACGACTGAAAAATCAATCACGCCGCCCATGGGCTTGCTTTGAAGATGGGTCAGGTGATGACCTATGTACTCTCCAGCAGTCAGCGTACTTGTTTCCGACATATTCAACTCTTTACAAAGCGGTGTCTGGTTGAGATGCCGATGTGGGTTTACCCCAGATCAACGCCAGCCAATACACCTTCATCGTCACAACCAAGCCTGCCAACAAGGCAGGCCAACTTAATTCGGGCAGCACTCTCGGCGCAAGCACCAAAAGCAACACAGCCAACACCCATTTCACCCCTTGCCAAGCCGCAAAACTCATCGCAGCCGTCATGGCATTGAGGGAAGCAGCAGGAGATGTCAAACCCCGGGCAAACAACGCTGCGGGGACAACCACCGTCATTGCGCCGTACATCCAGGACAAGCCAAGCGAACCGCTTCTAAACCAGAGCGCGACGACAGATGACAATAAAACAGCCACCAGCATTTGCGCCGCCAACACACGCCAAACTGAGATTGCGGGCTGGCTTTGTCGCCATGCCTGCGCTTGTTCGGCGCTCCAGGGTTGAAACTTCGGCTCTTGGCCCTCAGGTTCAACGTCTGTGAATGTGGGTTTTTCGCGGCTTGAAGGTAACTGTGTCATGGTGATCCGCGACGCCCCTTCGTGCAGCAAAGCCACTGATTGTAAGGTATCTTATAGGGCTTTCCCGAATCTTTTCGAAAAAAACCCCTCACCATGACTCAGCCCAGCGACAGTTTGATTGAATACCCCTGTGATTTCCCAATCAAAGTCATGGGTTTGAATGTGGACGGTTTCCAAACTGCCATGGGCTTTGTCGCCCGTCAATTTGACCCGGCCTGGCAGGAAAACACCCTGGAAACCCGGGAAAGCAAAGGGGGCAAATACCTGGGCCTGACCTTGACCGTGCGGGTGATTAACCGGGAACAACTCGATGAGCTGTACCGCACCCTCAGCAGCCATCCCATGGTGAAAGTGGTACTTTAGTGACCTTGCCCATCGTCAGCATCAAGGGCACGCTGGATTACGCCCGCAGCCTGTTTGCGATGCAGGAGTTCACGGCGCAGCGCAATGAGCACACGCCTGACGAAATCTGGTTATGCCAGCACCCGCCGGTGTTCACCCAGGGCCAGGCGGGCAAAGCCGAACACCTGTTGTCTATGAGCGACATACCGGTGGTATCCAGCAACCGCGGCGGTCAAGTCACGTTTCACGGACCGGGTCAGGTGGTGGCGTATGCCTTGATCGACTTGAAGCGCGCAGGCTACTTCGTCAAAGAGTACGTGTACCGCATCGAAGAAGCGGTGTTGAAAACACTGGCACATGTCGGCGTCACCGGCCACCGGGTCGCCGGCGCGCCCGGTATTTACGTGCGTTCAGATGCGCCTTTTGACCATGCGCGCTTGCCATCCCGGCCACAACACGGCCTCAGCCCGGCGACACCTGACTTCACGGGCCTGGCCAAAATCGCCGCGCTCGGTGTCAAAGTCAGCCGCCACTGCGCCTACCACGGGGTGGCGCTGAATGTGCACATGGACTTATCCCCCTTTTCGCTGATCAACCCCTGCGGCTACGCCGGACTGGCGACCACTGATCTTTTTACAATCGGCAGTGAAGTCAGCTGGCAGGAAATGGCTGATGTGCTGGGCAGCAAGCTTGCCACCTCCTTAATGCCTTAAACCCAAGGTCGACATGACAGCACCACAAGTACCTGAAACCGTACCGGCTTACGACGCCAGCGCCAAACAAAAATCCGCCGACAAAGTCTCGCGCATTCCCGTCAAGGTGGTGCACACCGGCGAGGCATTGAAAAAACCGGACTGGATACGTGTCAAAGCCAGTTCGCCGAATTCGCGCTTCGGTGAAATCAAAGACATATTGCGCGCCAACAAACTGGTGACGGTTTGCGAAGAAGCCTCTTGCCCCAACATCGGCGAATGCTTTGGCAAGGGCACGGCCACCTTCATGATCATGGGCGACAAATGCACGCGCCGCTGCCCGTTTTGCGATGTCGGCCACGGCCGACCTGACCCGCTGGATGTGAACGAGCCGATGAATTTGGCCAACACCATTGCCGCATTGAAATTGCGCTACGTGGTGATCACCAGCGTGGACCGCGACGATTTGCGCGACGGCGGCGCAGCGCATTTTGTGGAGTGCATACGCCAGACCCGCGCGTTGTCCCCGCAAACCCAAATTGAAGTCTTGGTGCCCGACTTTCGCGGCCGTGACGACCGCGCATTGAACATTTTGAAAGAAGCGCCGCCGGACGTGATGAACCACAACCTGGAAACCGTGCCGCGCTTGTACAAAGAAGCCCGCCCGGGCAGCGACTATGCGTTCAGTTTGAATTTGTTGAAAAAATTCAAAGCGCTGTTTCCGCATGTGCCGACCAAAAGCGGTTTGATGGTGGGCCTGGGAGAAACCGACGAAGAAATACTCACCACCATGCAAGACATGCGCGACCACGACATAGACATGTTGACCCTGGGTCAGTACCTGGCACCCAGCACCCACCATTTGCCCGTCAAACGCTATGTGCATCCGGACACGTTCAAGATGTTTGAAGAACGCGCATACGCCATGGGTTTTTCACATGCGGCGGTCGGACCCATGGTCAGGTCGAGTTACCACGCGGATCAGCAGGCGCATGCGGCCATGAATCAATCTAGCGAGCTATAAAAAAAAGAACCCGCGCAAGGCGGGTTCAATACTATCGTCTGTCCGTGGGGGGAGGCTTACGCCAACATATCCCTCGGCTAGTACTAAAATTATATACACTTTGCGCCCATGCCATCTATCAGCACAGAAGAAGCGATTAGGAATGCCCTTACTCCCGCACGGTTGGGCACGTTCGAGAGCGCCACCAAGGTAACGACGACTTTGACGGGTGCTTTGGCACTTTACGCTTGGAACGCTCAAGTAGCAGCGGCCATGTTGGCTCCTCTTCATATATGCGAAGTCGTTATTCGTAATGCGGTTGCTGACGCAATTGCTTCTGTTTACGGTGCACAGTGGCCATGGTCTTCGAGTTTCATACGAAGCCTACCTAACCCTCCACACGGCTATCAAGCTCGTCAAGACTTGCTAACTGTCAGTGCAAGCAAAGCCTCTGTCGGCAAGGTGATTCCTGAACTGAAGTTTGTGTTTTGGCAGACCCTATTTACCCAGCGCTTTGACCATCGTCTGTGGCAACCCCACTTGAAGACAGTACTGCCCTACGTGGATACGGCAAAAAGTGTTCCAGAACTTCGGCGACTGATTTATACAGAGCTGGAGCAGTTGCGCAAATTGCGGAACAGGATTGCACACCATGAGCCGATATTCCAAAGGAATTTGATCGACGATCTGCAAAAAGCATATGAATTGATTGCCTTTCGATGCCCTGTCACTGCGCAGTGGATGGACGGAAACCAACAAGCAAAGCAATTTATCGCTATCAAACCTAACTGACGCGAACCCAAGAAACGCATTACTTTGATCGAACGATTTTGATTTGATTGACTCGGCAGGCCACTGCTGTCGTGACAACTACTTAACCGGAGGGCAATAGAGTTGGCAAAGTTAAGATGGACTTCTAATTGGTAACAAGTAATTCAACTTCCTTATGAACAGTTTCGTCCAATATTCTTAGCACTTCACATCCACTGCAAAAATAAAGGATCGTCTCATCAATTGAAAGCAGGTTTGTGCCACCATGTGCAAAGCTATTTCGTGCTTTAACTAAATTATTTAATGAGTCTTTTAGTTTGGGCTTGTCCGAAAGAGCTATTTTTTCATCAAATTGAGCCCTCCAATCTTGATCGAATTCACTTAATAAATTTTCGATTGCCCCTAATGTTGGGTTTGTGCTGGAATTTCTAATTTTTCTTGCGACAAAGTTTTTAAGTTGTTTATGGCTATCTCTATCAACACGATCTGCAATGATTGTCTTAAAACCAGTTTCTATACTGCCTGAAGCGCGCATGACGGCATACTTCTTTATATATGGTGTGGGGTTTGCACACTCACCCAATCCAATCAATAGGGCTTTGATGCTTTCTAACTCTTGTTTGCATTCTTCAAGCAGTTGTGTCACGTTTAAATTGTTCATGAATCGCTACTCCTTCAGCGCATTGAACATTTCGTCGACACGTTTTCTTATATTTTTAATGCGCATCGTTTCTTGAGAAAGCGACTTCTGATAATCAGAATTTTTAAGAACTTGAATTTTCTTATCCTGATATTGAGTCGCAGTTTTCTTTGGAAGCTTCTCTTTTACAACTTTCCATGACGCAATCATGATTGCATCAAAAACAGTCGAACTTAGGCTGTTGACAAATTTTGATGTATCACTTGGGGAAAGATTGTTGAACGCCGTAATTCCAAAACTTTCATGTACGAAATCAACAGTCTGAATAAATTTTTCTCGCAGTCCGTTAATTTCCAATTGACTCCGAACTTTACCCATATATTCATTAAGACTTTTTTTCAACGAAATTTTTGGGGGGTTGGGGTTTGAATCAAAAATCCAGTCATCTGAAAGCGTAAAGAAACGAAGGATCATTTCAAGATCGTACATTCGACTATCTTGTGTTTCTTCACCCCAAAGTGATCGCCACTTCGCATTAGTATTCAATTCAAAGAGCAGGCTGTTTAAAGCTCCCTGGTAGACGCAGTTACGTATTTCTTGAGGAAGCAATGAGCGACCACTCGTATTGATACGTTCAAAAATTTGATACAGACTTGTATCCCCTTTTTCGGGATGTTGCTGCATGAAAATTATTGCGTGAATCGTTGTATTTCTAATTTTTCGCTTTTCTTCCTCCATCAATTGCGCAAAATTCTTACCTCGCCAGCGTTCGTGAATTCGATCGCTGTTAGACAATGAGAATGGCGTGTTGTCATCCGAAAAAACTCCCTTGACAAAGTCCCTTACGGTCATAATACGTTGATAACCGTCAATGATCAGTAATTTTTCGTCTGGAGTTTTCGCTAAGAAGATACTGGGAACCGGAAGGCCGAGCAGAATTGAATCTATGAATCTAGAAGCTTCGACTCTGTCCCAAACGTAGTTTCGCTGTAGTTCAGGTTTCACTAATTCATTGTCGTCATAGCGCGCGATGAGTTCACGAAATGACAGATCAGCACCCCATGAAGAAATCCGAAATAGATCATCATTTGTATACGAATCATCCGACTCGTCTTTAGGCTTATCAATACGGGTCTGATTTATTGCGTTCACTTAAGAATTCCCCAATTAAATCTTGAAAAAATTGATATGAGCTAAGACAGTACCCAACCATGCCTTTTAAAACCTTGCTGTCTGCGGCTTGATGCCGCCGAATCCAAATCCAAATTAACTCAATTTTATTATCTTCTAAATATAGATAGCATTTGCATGTCGCATTGTTAATGTAGGCAACTACTTCTTTAAAAAAGTAAACTCGAACAATTAAAAAATCAGACCTACGCCAAAAAAATTGTTACTGAACCTATTTAATTTATCCCCACGCATTCCGAGCTTGATACCTCTTAAGCTCCCAACTCTTCCTAAATTATCTAGCCCCTCAAAAACTACAAAGTTAATATGCACAACGACACCCTCTCCGACTGGCTGCACGAACACGTGTTTGACGAAGGCAGCCAGGCCGCCGAACGCGGTACGCGCTTGGTGATGTGGATCACGCTGGCCATGATGTTTGTGGAAATCTTTGCAGGCTGGTGGTTCAACTCCATGGCACTGCTGGCCGATGGCTGGCACATGAGTTCGCACGCGCTGGCCATTGGGTTGTCGGCCACGGCTTATGTGACCGCACGCACCTACGCGCGCGACCCGCGCTTTGCCTTCGGCAGCTGGAAGATTGAAGTGCTGGCCGGATTTGCCAGCGCCATCGTCTTGCTCGGTGTGGCGCTGATGATGGCCTTAGGTTCGATTGACCGTATCTGGTTCCCGCAACCGATCCAATACGCCGAAGCGATCGCTGTGGCGGTGCTGGGACTGGTGGTCAACCTGGTTTGCGCCTTGATACTCGGCCGCGCGCACCACCATCCGCCAACCGCAAAACAAACGAGCGCACACGTAGCGCACGAAAAACCTCGCATTGACATCACCCGCACAGCCGATCACGGCCATGGCCATGGCCACGGCGGTCATCACCACGACTTGAATTTGAAGTCTGCGTATGTGCACGTGATCGCTGACGCGTTCACTTCGGTGCTCGCCATCGTCGCGCTGCTGGGCGGCTGGTGGTACGGCTGGTCCTGGTTAGACCCGGTCATGGGTCTGGTCGGCGCGGTGATGGTGGCCGTCTGGGCGCGCGGCTTGTTGGCCGACACCGGCAAGGTCTTGCTCGACCGTGAAATGGACCACCCGGTGGTGGAAGAAATTCGCGAAGCGATTGAAACCAGCGCGCAAACCCGGGTCACCGATTTGCATGTGTGGCGGGTCGGCAAGCAGGTGTTTTCTTGCGCACTGACCGTGGTGACACAAGAACCTGAACTGACGCCTGAAGTGGTGCGCCAGCGTTTGTCTGTGCATGAAGAAATCGTGCACTCGACCATAGAAATACACCGCTACCAACGCAAGACTTAAACAAGTTCAGACCGGGCTGTCTATGCGTATCCAAGTGGTTTTGAGCTCGGTGTATTTGTCAAACGCGTGCAGCGATTTGTCGCGCCCGATACCGCTTTGCTTGTAGCCGCCGAAGGGCACGGTGATGTCGTCTTCGTCGTATTGATTGACATGCACGGTGCCGGCGCGCAGTGCGCGCGCCACGCCATGCGCTTTGTTGATGTCGCGGCTCCACACCGCGGCTTGCAAACCGTAAATATTGTCGTTGGCCATGTGCACGGCTTCGGCTGCGCTGTCAAAACCGATGACGCTGAGCACCGGACCGAAAATTTCTTCACGCGCTATCGCCATGTCGTTGCGCACACCGTCAAACAAGGTGGGTTGCACAAAATAGCCGCCGCTGTCTTGCATGACGCGCTCACCACCGGCGATCAATGTCGCGCCTTCTTGCTGGCCGCGCGCGATGTAGCCCAACACCGTGTCCATTTGGCTGCGGTCCACCAATGCGCCCATCACCGTGGCTTCATCCAAGGGGTGGGCGGGTGCGTACGACGGCAGCAACTCAAGCGCACGTTGAATAAAAGCAGGCTTAATGCTGTTTTCCACCAGCAAGCGCGACGGCGCATTGCAGCTTTCGCCTTGGTTGAAAAAAATGCTGGCCACCGAGGCCTGTACGGCTTGCTCTAAGTCCGGGCAATCGGCGAACACGATATTGGGTGATTTGCCGCCCAGCTCGGTCCAGGCGCGTTTCAAATTGCTTTGACCGGCCATGACATGAATGTGTTTGCCTACGCGGGTCGAGCCGGTAAAACCTATGCCGTCCACGTCCATGTGCAAGGCCAGCGGCGTACCGGCCTCAGGACCGAAGCCCGGCACCACGTTGAACACGCCGGGCGGCACGCCGGCGCCCAGGGCGAGTTCGGCCAAACGCAAAGCGCTGAGCGGCGACTTTTCACTGGGCTTTAACACCACGCTGTTGCCGGTGGCCAAAGCCGGGGCGATCTTCCACGCGGCCATGATCATGGGGTAATTCCAAGGCACGATGACGCCGACCACGCCCAGCGGTTCGCGCGTGATCAAGGCCAGCGCCTGTGACGCTGTGGGCGCGATTTCGCCATACACCTTGTCTATGGCTTCGCCGTACCAGCGTATGCAATTGGCGGTGCTGTTCACGTCCACGCTGCGCGCATAACGTATGGGCTTGCCCATGTCGACGGTTTCCAGCCAGGCCAATTCTTCCCGGTGCGCCACGATCTGATCGGCAAACGCGATCAACACCTGTTTGCGTTTAGCAGGCGGCAGACCGCGCCAACGCTGGTCGTCAAACGCACGCCGTGCCGCTGTCACGGCCAGGTCTATGTCGTGGCTGTCGCAGCGCGCCACCTCGCACAACAGCTTGCCGTCCAACGGTGAGACGTCATCAAAACGCTGCTGCTGCACCGCCCAGCGGCGCTCGCCGTCGATGAAAGCACGGCCGTCGAGTGCGGCCAGTGGTGCGTCACGAAAATTGTGGCTCATGTTGTGTTCCTTGGGTCAAAAAAAACGGCCTGCGAGAGGCCGTCTGTGTATGCCGACAGTGGAGTTGATTTAAAAAGCAAACACCAAAGAGGACAACAAGGTCAGGCTGTCGCGTTTATACGTGCCGGACGAGGTGTCGTAAAACACCAAGCCGTTGGCGCCGTCGGCACGCAATTCCATTTTGTACCAGGTGCCGGTGTTCCAAGTGCCGCTGTTGGCTGTGTGGTTAGGCGTGATCAGGTAGTTAAAGCCCACGGACAAGGCGTAGCGGTTGACGCCGCTGCTGCCGTCTGCAGGCGTACCAAAGCCGTTGTAACCATCCACATAATCGCTTGATATGGAACTGGCGCCCAAAACCCCGCCTCCGTTGGCCGAGTTATTGATGTAATCCGCACGCGTGACCAGTTGCAAACGCGGCGTGGCCTTGTAAGCCACCAGCCCAGAAACACCCGTCCAACTCATGTTGTCACCGCTGCCATTCAGCGAGGCTCCTGCCAACTGACCACGCCCGATTTGCCCTTGCAGCATCAAATCACCACGGGTATAAAACCCGTCAATTTCAAACAAATTAAAGCCTCTTGAGTTGCTGTTGGCCTGTGCGGTTGTTCCGGCAAAGCCAAAACCACTGAATTCGCTGGCCGCATAGTCAGCACGGTAAGTCAAGCCCGGAGATTTGTCACCGGCACTCAAAGTCGTCTGATTGATGTTGCCAACCAGGAACTTGCCTACCCATTTGCCGCGCGTCATCTCCATACCGGCACCGGCGTAGTAGCTGGGAATGGTGAAATCGAACAACAGGTTGTGGCTGATCAGCGGTTGCAGGTTGGACCAGATGTATTCATAGCCCGACCAATCCGGGATTTGTCCGGCGATCAGCTTGTTGGCCGGCCCGTCCAGCGGCACAGACACCGAGGCCTCATGAACAATAGAACTGGTGTTGTAGCCTGAACTCGCCGATTTATGCGGCGCCAGCGTCAAACGCCATTTCTGCCCGCCCTCGGTTTCTTTTTGGAAATCCAACATGACCATGCCGAAATACGAGTTGTAGTAGGTGTAGCCATCTCCGGAACTGGCACTGCCGTTGAAGTTATTCAAAAAATTAACGCCTGATGTGTGCTGTCGGCTGTTGAACACAAAAGTCGGGTCCATCATGCCGCTGATCTTCAGGCCTTTCATGCCGGATGCGTCTTGCGCGTCTTCAGCGGCTTCAACTTTCATGCTGACCCGGTTGAAATCTTCCACTGAAACCGCAGGCGCTGCGGTTGGTGCAGGCGCAGGCTTGGCCGCGTTTTGTTGCAACTTGTCTTCGAGTTGCTGTATGCGGTCTTTAAGCGATTGCAACTCCTTTAACAACTCCTGGTTGCTTTGCGCGTGGCCTAAGGCGGGTGCCAGCAAACCGGCAGACGCGACAAGCGCGGCCGCCAAGGGCTTGAGTCGCCAATCTGTGGAAAAAGTGGGGGCCGGTGTTTTCATGGAAGCTCCTGTGGGCGTGGATGAAGGTTGAATCGGTATGTCATGTGTCAATGTTCGCGCATGGCCGCCGCGAGTTCGCGCGACAGTTGTTTTTCCCGCCTGGACAGCCACAGGCTGCCAGCCAGCACGCCAATGCCGACCAGCAAAACGGTCAGGCTGGCAATGACGTTGACGCTGGGATTGAGGCCTAACTTGGCGCGTGAAAAAATCACTATGGGCAAGGTATTGCTGCCGGGGCCGGATAAAAACGCAGAAATCACCACATCGTCTAACGACACGGTGAAGGTCAGCAGCCAGGCGGAGACCAGCGCTTGCGCAATCAAAGGCAAGGTGATGGCAGTGAATACTTTCCAGGGGCGCGCACCCAGATCCAGCGCCGCCTCTTCCAGCGAGCGGTTCATCTCCTGCAAGCGCGACTGCACCACCACAGTTGCATAAGCCATGCCAAGCACCGTATGCCCCAGCCATATCGTCATGGCGCCGCGCTCGGGCACGCCCAGCGCACGTTGCAATGCAACAAGCAACAACAGCAGTGACAAACCGACGATCACATCCGGCATGACCAGCGGCGCATTCACCATGGACTGCAACATCGCTTTGCCGCGGAACCGCTGAAAACGCACCAGCGCGAACGCTGCCATGGTGCCCAGCACCACCGAGGTGGTGGCGCTGCTGAAAGCGATGCGCAAAGACAGCCCCAGCGCCTCCATCAGATCGCGGTCGCGAAACACATCGCCATACCAATGCAGCGTGAAGCCGCTCCACAGCGTGACCATTTTGGAATCGTTAAACGAGTAAGCCACCAGCGTGGCGATAGGCAAATACAAAAACACGTACACCGCCAGCAGCCAGGTCCAGCGCAACCAGTTTGGGTTCATGCTGCGCCTCGCTGATGCGCTTGTGTGCGGTTGAACCA
>CANGCZ010000028.1 GCA_947452325.1 Comamonadaceae bacterium
TGCCTGGGCTTTGAAAGGTTGCACTGCGGTGTTGATGAGAGACATGTTGTTTCCTTGAGTTGGTTGATAAAATCTATTGAATGAGAAAAACTCATTGAGTTGAATCATAATCAAATAACGGGTTAACCCTGATTGTTTGTTTCAATGGCCGTCATTGAACTTCCCTTATGGTTTGGACAATATTTTCTCTGTCCGCGTCTTACCTGTCTCTTTAAGATGCAATCACCAATAGCCAGCCCAAAGCATTGACAAAGGACGCACATGGATTTGCATCTCACTGACAAACACGTACTGATCACCGGCGGGAGCAAAGGCATAGGCCTGGCTTGCGCACAAGGATTTCTGGCCGAAGGCGCCAAAGTCACTCTGGTGTCTCGCGAACAAGTCAATCTGGCGGCCGCTGTCAACAGACTCACAGCCGACTACCCTGCTTCGTCGGTACACGCCATCGCCGCCGACATGCAAATTGCCGCTAACGGTGAACAGGTATTGAACCAGGCCGAACAACACTTTGGTCCAGTCGACATCCTGGTGAATTCAGCCGGTGCAGCCAAACGCACCGCGCCTGACGACCTCAACCCCGAGGCCTGGCAGGCCGCCATGCAAGCGAAATATTTTTCGTACATACACATGATCGATCCGACCATCAAGCGCATGGGCCAAAGAGGCAGAGGCGCCATTGTCAATGTCATAGGCGCAGGCGGCAAAGTGGCCAGCGCCATACACATGCCCGGCGGCGCAGCCAACGCGGCTTTGATGCTGGTCAATGCCGGCATGGCATCGGCTTATGCAGCCAAAGGCGTGCGTGTGAATGCGGTCAATCCCGGACTGACGCTCACTGACCGTTTGCAAGAGGGCATGGCAACAGACGCGCTGGCGCAAGGCATTTCCGAGCAAGAGGCCATGCAACGCGCTAACGCGCGCATACCCATGGGGCGCATTGCCCGACCCGAAGAAGTGGCCGATGCGGTGTTGTATCTGGCATCTGATCGCGCCAGCTACATCAGCGGCGTGGTGCTGACCATGGACGGGTGTACGACACCGATGGTGGTTTGACAGTGTGGTCAGTTCGTACTGCATCCCTGTCATTGCAGGCATCAAGCAGGTGATTTTTTAAAAAGGCAAGCAAACTTGAAGCACAACGATGACATCAGTATCAACTTGTCAAAGATTTTCAGAGGTTTGACAAGTGACTTTGACTGACGACCCAAGTTGATGCGCAAGCTTGCACTGCGTCTACACAGTTGGCGTTGCCGCAGATACAAGGCCTTCATTCTCTGGCCTTGCGTTCCAACAAATATGCCTGATCCTGCTGCAGTTCAGTTTTGGTGGCATGAAAAACGCCTTGGGGATCTTGCAATCGCTTGCGAGCTTGAATGATGAGGATAAAGCCCGATACCAAGAACAGCAAATACAGGGTGACAGAGACTTGTAATCTGTAGTTTTCCAGGTAAAGAAAAACAAAGGTGACGCAGACCATCAACAGACCCACACTGAAAAGGACCATGGCGTATGCCGCCAGCATCAAGCAGTCAAATACCCTGTGCTTTTCTATTTCAATCTCATTGCCCAATAGCTCAATGCGCACTTGAACTGTTTCAATGGCGGTTGAAAGCAATTGATGCACAGACTGAATGAGGTTTTTAAACACCGAATGACTCACCGTGCGCAATTCAACGCCTGCTGACCAGTAAGCCCACGAGCAGGCCGATGCCTGCAGCGATGCCGACAGACTTCCAAGGGTGGTGATTCACAAATTCATCAGTAGCATGCACAGCGGCTTTGGCCTGATCGGTCGCCACGTTTTGCAAATCCGACAGATCGTCCATCGCCTGGTTTAAGCGGTCAGTCACGCGCTTGCGTATGCCCTCAGCAGTTTCACCCGCGTGATCGGCAGTCATTCGCAATAACTCCTGAGTGTCGTTGATGACAGCCTGTAAATTGCTGATCAATTTATCTTTTTCATTTTCGTAAAAAGTCGTCATGGATATGCACTTGGTTAAATATGAGTTTTGAATGTATGCCTGAACGCCATCCAAGTCCTTGACCCATATCAATCAAATTCAATTCCATTTTTATTTTCAGACCCGAGACAGAACTAAAGACTCAGTGGCGATTGGTTTTCATCTGCCAAGCCAGTCTGCTGCCTGCCCCGACTGTCGCAGAGCCGCACCAAAACACCGCAGCCACGCCTAACCAGGCGCCCAGGCTTCCGAACAGCATGGGCATGGCAACGCTGGACGCGTTGATCAGCATCAAGCGCAAGCCCAAGCCTTCACCTTGGCGGTCTGGCGGCAGCAATTGATGCAAGCTGCTCATCACCATGGGCTGCACGCTGCCCAACGACAAACCGAGCAGCGCCGACATCATGCCCATGGCCCAAGCAGCATGCGCCAACGGGTACAGCGCCAACAACACGCTGGTCAGCAACATGGCCAGCGTAATCACTTGCCATTCCAGCCAATGCTTGGCCAGCCACGGCAACACCATGCGAATCAGCGCAGCGCACAAAGCAAAACCGCCCAATATCGCACCTATGGCAGACGCACTGATGCCTCGCTCGTGCCCCAACAAGGGCACCACAAAGGTATGCAAATCCCAACTGGCGGACAAAAACCAGTTGACGATCAACAAGCGCCTGAAACCGGGTTCGGCCAGCAAATCCCAGGCGCGTTGGCTTGCATTCGTGCTCACAGACTCAGCATCTGGCGTAGGCGCTTCGTGGCGCACCGCAAACCAAGCCAACCAAGGCAGCACCGCCAGCAAAGCAAAGGCAGCGGGAAAGCCCGATGCATCAATCAACAAGCCTGCGGCCAGCGGTCCGATGAAGTTCGAGGCTGCAGGACCTATGGCCAGCCAGCTGTAAGACAAACGCATTTCATGCACATCGCGCGACAGTCTGCCCACGTGTCTTTGCAATGCAATGATGGCCACACCGGTGGCCCCGCCGCACAACAAGGCACTCACGCACAACACTGGAAACACTGGCCACACTGAGGCCAAGATGCCCCCCAGACTAGAGGCCAACACGCTCAACATCACCGGGCGCTTCAAACCGTGTTTATCTGCGTAGCGGCCTGAGGGCAAGGCCAGAAACACCTGAGTCAAGGCAAACAGCGCCAGCAACACACCCACCATGGCAGCGCTGTAGCCTTGTCGCAAAGCCAGCAAAGGGGCAGCCATGCGCATGCCGGTCATACAGGTGTGCAAACACGCCTGCCCGGCGATCAAACGAATCAGATTTTTTTTCAAAACGCTTTGTATGTGTACCGCTTAATCCGGATCGCCAGGGTCGATCACATCTGACATATCGTCCATTTGCAAAGGCAAGCGTGCCAGCGCTTCGGTCTCAGGCAAGGCTTCGACAACTTTCAAAGCGCGTCGCATTTGCTTGCTGCGGGTGTCGGCCTTGTCCAAGGTGTCAGCGGCTTTTTGCACTTGCTCGCGCACCTTGGCCACCCATTCGCCATAACGCTCAAACTCGGTTTTGACAGCACCCAGTACCTTCCACACCTCTGAGGCTTGTTTCTCCAAAGCGAGGGTGCGAAAGCCCATGTGCAAGCTGTTTAATATCGCCAGCAGCGTAGTCGGCCCGGCCAGAGTGACACGGTAATCACGTTGCAACGTGTCCATCAAACCCGGGCGGCGCAATACTTCTGCATACAAACCTTCGACCGGTAAAAACAAAATCGCAAAGTCGGTGGTGTGCGGCGGCGCCAGATAACTCTCAGCAATGGTTTTGGCTTCCAGCCTAATGCGCGCTTCCATGGCTTTGGCAGCGCTTTCTGCGCCCGGCGCGTCAGAACGGTTTTGCGCTTCGAGCAAACGTTCATAGTCTTCGCGCGGAAATTTGGCGTCTATGGGCAGCCACACTGTGGCGCCGTCATCGCTGCGGCCGGGCAATTTGATGGCGAAGTCCACACGCTGGTTGCTGCGCGGTTTGGTCTCTACTTGCTTACCGTACTGCTCGATGGTCAACACCTGGTCAAGCAAAGCCTGTAACTGCACCTCGCCGAAGATGCCTCGGGTTTTCACATTGCTGAGTACTTTTTGCAAATCACCCACGCCTTGTGCCAAGGTTTGCATTTGCCCTAAGCCTTGGTGCACTTGCTCCAGCCGTTCGGCCACTTGTTTAAAGCTTTCACTCAAGCGCTTTTCCAAAGTGGTTTGCAGTTTTTCATCCACTGTCTTGCGCATCTCTTCGAGCTTGGCGAGATTGGTTTCTTGCAAGTTCTGCAATTGCCTGTCAAGGGTTTCGCGCACCTCTGCCATGCGACGCGTATTGCCCTCGCCCAGGGTTTGCAACTGCGCGTTCAAATGGGTTTGCATCAGCGCGAGTTGCTCGGTCAAGGTTTGCTGAAACTGCGACATGCTTTGCGACATTTCCTGGCGGTTGCCGCGCAGGTTTTCGCTGATTTCAAAACGCATGTCGCGCGACACGCGCTCTAATTTTTCTTCGAGTTGCTCAATAGCCTGGTTATTTTGCTGCGGTGGCGTACCGGCGAAACGGCGCATGACAAACACAACCCCGCCCAAACCGGCAGCGAGCATGAACAGCAATACCCAATCGTTACTCATGGCTTTTGCAATACCTCGGGGTTGAGTGGCGTCAAGGCAGAGCCATCACTGAAAAAAGCGATCAAATTATCTGCAGCCAAGTTGGCCATGGCCAGGCGTGTGGCACGTGTGGAACTGCCGATATGCGGTGTCAACACAGCATTGGGCACCTTGAGCAAATCCGGGTGCAATTTGGGTTCACCCTCGAACACATCCAAACCGGCCGCGGCAATTTGACCGGTGGCCAAAGCCTTGGCCAAAGCCGTATCGTCAATGATGCCGCCGCGCGCAATATTCACCAACGTGGCTGTGGGCTTCATCAAGCCCAGTTCGGCGGCGCCAATCGTGTGGTGAGATTCTTTGCTGTAAGGCAGCACCAGCACCACGTGATCGGCTTGTTGCAGCAACTCTTGTTTGCTGACATAAGCGGCTTTGCATGCAACCTCGTCAGAGGGACTGAGTCGGCTGCGGTTGTGGTAAATGACACGCATATTGAACCCATGTGCACCGCGTTTAGCGATGGCTTGTCCGATACGGCCCATGCCAATGATGCCCAGGGTGCTGCCGTGTACCGCCATGCCCGCAAAAGACTCCAACGCCCATTTTTGCCAATGCCCTTCGCGTATGTAGCGCTCGCTCTCGGTGACGCGACGGGCGGCGGCCATCAACAATGCAAAGCCGAAGTCAGCCGTGGTCTCAGTCAACACATCTGGCGCGTTGGTGGCCAGCACCTTGTGCCGCGTCATGGCGGGCACATCAAAGTTGTTGTAGCCCACAGATAAATTCGCGCAAATACGCAAGCGCGGGCAAGCGGCCAACACCGCATCATTGACCGTTTCTATCCCCATGGTCAGCGCACCGTCTTGCTGACTCAGCGCTTGGGTCCAGCGCTCGGTGGTCCATTCGGGATCGGTCTGGTGGGCAGTGACATTGAAATGCTGTTGCAATTTTTCGATCACCTCGGGGTAGATCGGCCTGGAAACAATGATGGAAGGTTTCATTCGTTGAGCATTTTCAGTTTGGCTGCCCACCAAGGGGTAATGGCGGGCAACAAAGTCAAGGTCCAAATGACTACCCAGGCAGTCAAAGGCATCAACAAGGTCATGGCAGGAAACTGTGCGACGGTGATGACGGCCAGCACCACAGGAATAACACCGGTTTCACGCACCACGCATAAAAACAGTTTTTCTTTCAAAGTGATATTGGTCAACAGCAAAGAGGCGAACACCGCCACAGGTCTGGCCACCACAATGAACATCAAGGCCACCAGAAACCCGGACACCGCCGTGTCAGCCAGCATTTGCGGCGAAACAAACGGTCCCACCATCATGAAGATCACGGGTTTAGCCAGGCTTTCTATGTGCGTTTCCATGTGATGTAAACCCGTTTGGAAATAGCTTTGCTTGTGGTTGAAATTAGCCAGTAACCCGGCCACAAACGCCGCGAGAAAACCGTTGCCGTGCAGCATTTGCGCCAGCAGAAAAGTGGCCAAAGGTATGAACAAGAGCAGCGCAAAATCAAAAGCAGGATGCGCCAGACCTCGCTGGTGTTCACGCTCTCTGAATTTGCCGTAAGCCTGCATCAGCACCCAGCCAACGATACCGGCCACACAACCAAATAAAAATTGCTGTCCGAGGTTGATCAGGTTGTGCGGACTGAACAGGGTTTGCGACAGCGCCTCCACGCTGTCCATAGGGGACTTGTCCAACACCATGTCGGCCACTGCAGCAGTGAAGATGGCACCGACGGCGTCATTGAGTGCACTCTCGGCCACCGACACATTCACCACTCGCTGGTACACATGTTTGAACACCAGGTGTTTCAATGTCGGTATCAATGCGGCCGGGTCGGTCGAGCCGATGATGGCCGACAACAAGGCCGCTTGCTGACCGCTCAGACCGAGTAAGACCAACAACGGGAACATGACAAAAAAGGTGATGCCGTAGCCGACCACAGCAATCATGAGTGTCGGCCAGGCGATAGATAAAAACTCTTTGCGGTCGATTTCATCGCCGCCGGATTTGAGTATCAAGGCCGCCAGCGCGGTACACACCACCACCGCCAGTACCAATTGCAAAGACAAGGGTTGCAAGGCATCGTGCAACACAATGCCAATCAGCAATTGCAGCGTGAAACTGGGAAACACAGTACCGGCAGACAACTTGCTGCACGCCCAGCCAAAGCCCAACATCAATGAAATACACCACAGGGAAGTCGCCAGCACAGCCTCGGCTATTTCCAAGCCGTCCATTTGCACCAGCAAATCGGGAGCGGCCAGATTGACCAGCCAGGCAAACACAAACAAAGCAAAGAGTTTCAAGTAATTCATTTATGTCGTTGAAGAGGAAGATGAGGTGACTGCGGGCTGCGCGATGTCGAACACCTGACGCAAATAAGCCAGATAGTTTGCATCGTCGCACATGTTTTTGGAAGGCGTGTCAGACAGTTTGGCCACCGGCTGGCCATTGCACTCGACCATTTTGATGACGATTTGCAAAGGCTCGTAGCCCAAGTCATTGGTCAAGTTGGTACCTATGCCAAAGGCCAATTGACAGCGCCCGCGAAACCGCTGATACAGCTCAATGGTGCGCGGCACCGTCAAACCATCGCTGAAGATCAAAGTCTTGGTCAATGGGTCAACACGGTTGAGTTTGTAATGTTCGATCATGCGCTCACCCCAACTGAACGGGTCACCGCTGTCGTGACGCGCACCGTCAAACAGCTTGCAAAAATACATATCGAAGTCACGCAAAAATGGTTCTATGCCGTACACATCGCTGAGTGCAATACCTAGGTCACCCCGGTACTCGCGCGCCCAGGTTTCAAAGCCGAACACCTGGCTGTCGCGCAAACGCGGACCGAGCGCTTGACACGCCTGCAAATATTCGTGCGCCATGGTGCCCAGCGGCGTCAGCCCCAATGTTTTCGCAAACAAGGCATTGCTGGTGCCTGCAAATCGACCGGCTTGTCCCGAACCCAGTCTGGCTGTCAGCACACGCAACACCTCTTCGTGCCATGACTTGGAAAAACGTCTGCGGGTGCCATAGTCGGCAATCTTCAAGTCACCCAGATCCACCGCTTGCAATTGCGCGATCTTGGTGTCCAGACGCTTGCGCCCTTCCACGTAATCCGGCACCGGTTGGGTGCGGCGGAAATACACCTCGTTGACGATGGCCAGCACCGGAATTTCAAACAGTATGGTGTGCAGCCACGGGCCTTTGATTTGGATATCGATGGAGCCGTCGGGCAACGCATCTACGGTGATGTATTTTTCGTTCAACCGGAACAAGCCCAGAAAGTCAACAAAGTCGCTTTTGATGAAACGCAATGCGCGCATCCAAGCCAACTCTTGTTCTGAAAATTTCAACTGGCACAGCGATTTGATTTCGCTGCGAATGTCGTCCACATAGGGCGCCAGCAGAACACCGGGCGTGCGGCATTTGAATTTGTAAGACACCTGCGCGCCGGGAAACTGATGCAGCACGGCTTGCATCATGGTGAATTTGTACAAATCCGTGTCCAGCAGACTGGTGATGATCATGGCAACCCTAGGTTCAATCCAACCATTGTGTGAAGGATTCCACCGTTTCACGCGGCGTGCGGAAGGTGTTGACGATGTCTGTGTCGTCGGCATAACCCAAAGCCATGCCGCAAATCAGCATTTCGTTGTCGCCCGCTCCTATGTGCGGCAGGATGATGTTGGCAAAACCGTTCCACGCCGCTTGCGGGCAGGTATGCAAACCCATGCCTCTGGCGGCCAGCATCAGGGTTTGCAAAAACATGCCGTAATCCACCAGCGAGCCGCGCCCCATGACTTTGTCCAAAGTGAACATCAAGCCGACCGGCGCATCAAAGAAACGGTAATTGCGTTGGTGCTGCGCATGCATTTTGTCTTTGTCGCCCTTGGTAATGCCCAACAAACCGTAGAGGCTCCAACCGTTTTCGCGGCGACGGTCAATGAAAGGACTGACCCATTTTTCCGGGTAATAGTCGTAAGCCTCGCGGTAATCCGCGGCTTTCTCAGGATGGGCTCTCACCTCGTCATGTGCGGCGCAGACTTTGTCGACCAAGGTATCGCGGCTTTGGCCTTGCAACACATACACCTTCCAAGGCTGGGTATTGGTGCCAGAGGGCGCGCGCGCGGCCAGCGCCAGCAGTTCTGTGAGTAGCTCTCGCGGCACTGGCTGCTGTGTGAAGGCGCGCGCAGACATGCGTGTGTCTATGGCTTGGTCAACGGTCAAGGCTGTGGTCATGTCAATTTTTCTAAAACATTTGAAAGAGCCGCAGGCAGTTGAGATACCGGCCTGCGCGTGAGCTTGTCTACATAGACATGAATGAAATGTCCGTGTGCAGCGCACAGCGGCGCGTCTTCGGCAAAGATGCCGACCTCGTAACGCACACTGGAAGCACCGATGCGCCCGACTTTGATACCGGCTTGTATGGTTTGCGGAAACGCCAGCGAGGAAAAGAAATTGCAATGCGTTTCCACCACCAAACCTATGGTCTCGCCGTGGTGAATATCCAGCGCACCGTTTTCAATCAAATGGGCATTCACCACCGTGTCAAACCATTGGTAATAGACGACGTTGTTCACGTGGCCGTAAGCGTCGTTGTCCATCCAGCGGGTGGAAATGTTTCTAAAGCTTTTGAAAGCTGAGCGCTCGAGCGCTTGAGGTCGGGGGGATGCAGTTGTCATGGCTGCTGATTTTGCCAGTGTTGCCAGGCCTCATACGCCAAGGCGAAGGTGTTGATCTGCACTTGCACCGTGTCTGCTATCTCTTTGCCGTAACCACCGGCCATGGCCATGGCCATTGGCATGCGCCTTTCACCGGCCCATTGCAGCACCATGCGGTCGCGCATTTGCAATCCGGCAAAGCTGAGTTTCAAACGTCCGAGGCGGTCGCCCTCGTGCGGATCGGCACCTGCCAGGTAAAAAATCAAGTCAGGCTCACAGTGTTGTGCGAGTTGCTGTAAGCCGGTCTGCAACTGCGCCAGGTAGTCGTCATCGCCGCAAGCATCGGGCAACTCAATGTCTAAGTCGCTGCTTTCCTTGCGGAACGGAAAATTTTTTGCGCCGTGCATGGAAAACGTAAACACGGTTGGGTCATTTTGAAAAATATGCGCTGTGCCATTGCCTTGGTGCACATCCAGGTCTATCACCGCCACTTGCAACTGCCTGCGACTGACCCGCGCGGCTTCAGCTTGCAGCAAACGCGCGGCCACGGCCACATCATTGAACACACAAAAGCCGCTGCCCTTGTCCGCATAAGCGTGGTGGGTGCCGCCGGCCAAGTTGGCCGCCAAACCTTGCTGCATGGCAGTGCGCGCCGCGCTGACCGTGGCGCCGACCGAGCGGCGCGCCCGCTCGACCATGCCCTCAGACCAAGGGAAACCGATCTCGCGCTGGGCGGCGGCACTCAAGCCACCTTGGGCCACTGCTTCTATGTAGGCCGGCGTGTGCACCAGCGCGAGTTCGCCGTCACTCGCCGGTTCAGCCAGTGCCAATCGCAAATCGGGCAATTCGTCTGCCAGTCTTTGACGCAGCAACTCGTACTTGCCCATGGGGAAACGGTGTCCTTCAGGCAATCGCTGAATATGCGTGGCGGCATAGTAAATGTGCATTCCGGATTATTGGTGACGCATGAAGCGCGCAAAGTGTTTGCCGCAAACCTGAGCTGAAGCTAATTAGCGGCAAAAAATGCGCTATAAATAACCCAGGTATGACGTTTTATAGCGACAAAAACACCATAAATAGTTAATCTTTGAATTTGTTGATTTTATTTTTATTAACATTTATAAATTGAATATATCAATTATTAGATTTAAACAATTTCAACATGAATGCTTTGTCACTCAGCACAGTCGACAAACCGCCCCGCCGGGCTTGGTTGTCCGTGCTGCTGTGGCCGCTGATGGCACAAGCCGGGCCGCAAGGCGCACAGTTGGTCAGCGGCCAGGCGGTGGTGAATCAATCAAACGTCAAAGGCCAAAGCTTGACCACCATCAAGCAAAACAGCCTCAAAGCCACCTTGAATTGGCAGCAATTCAATCTGGCACCTGGAGATGCAGTCAACTTTGTGCAACCCAGTGCCTCCTCCGTGACTGTCAATCGCATCAGCGACCCGAATGGCTCGCGCATTCTGGGTCGGCTCAGCGCCAACGGACAGGTCTGGTTGATCAACCCCGCCGGTGTGTATTTTGGTCCGGGCGCACAAGTGAATGTGGGCAGCCTGCTGGCCTCCACCTTGAACTTGGCGGACAACACCCCACTGTCCCAACTCCAAGGCGCGGCATCGGCAGGCAAGCAAAGCGCATCCGTGGTTAACGAGGGCAACATACGCACAGCTGAAGGCGGCGTAGCTGTATTGATGGGCGCTCAAGTGAACAACCCGGGCAGCATCAGCGCGCCGGGTGGGCGTATTGTGTTGTCAGGCGACAAGCAAAATGGCAGCGTGACGCTGAGTGGTCAACTGGACACCTCAAGCACGGTCAGCAACACCCCCGGTTTTGTGGAGACCAGTGCCGCCTTTGTACGCATTGCCGACACCGCTAAGGTGGAGACCCGGGCGGCGGGCGGCAGCAGCGGCGAATGGCTGATAGACCCGACCAACTTCACCATCAGCAGCGGCTCGGGCACCTTAACCAGCAGCAGCATAGGCGCGAGCACATTGAGCAGCAGCCTGAGCAGCAGCAATGTGAGCATTGCCACCGACAACTCCAGCGGCAGCGATTCGGGCAATATTTACCTGAACTCGGCTGTCAGCTGGAGCGCCGCCACCCGGCTCACCCTGAGTGCTTACAAAGACATTTACATCAATGCCCCCATCACCTCAAGCAACAGCAGCGGCAAGCTCAAATTGCTTTACGGCCAAGGCTCAAGCAGCGGCACGATAGACAGTGTGGCATCGGATTACTACGTCAACGCCCCGGTCACGCTGGCGGCAGGCAACAACTTTCATACGCAGTTGGGCAGTGACACAGCCAATTTGAAAAGTTACCAAGTGATCACCAGCCTGGGCAGCAAAGGCAGCACCACCGGCAGCGACTTGCAAGGCATGAATGGGAGTTTGACGGCCAATTACGCGCTCGGCGCAGACATTGATGCCAGCGACACCAAATCCTGGTCGACCAGCACCTATGTCAAAGGTTTCACCAAAATCGGTAACAACTCGTCCTCTGCCGATTACTACAGCGGCACGTTTGCCGGCCTGGGCCATGTGATTTCCGACCTGTACCTGTACCGGCCATTGGTTGGCGTCAGCGGCTTGTTCGCCGTGCTCAGCAGCGACGCTGTGCTTAGAGACACAGGCATGGTGAACATGGCCATCACCACCAACAGCAGTGGCGGTCTGGTGGGGCGTAATCACGGCACCATCAAGAACAGTTACACCACCGGCAGCATCACCAGCCAAGCCGGTTTTGTCGGCGGACTGGCCGGCGACAACAGCACCACCGGCACCATCACCAACAGCTATTCCACAGCCACAGTAACTGCAACCACAGGCATACCAGCCGGCGGCTTGGTCGGGCGCAATTACGGCAGCGTGGTCAACAGCTATGCCTCGGGTTCGGTCTCAGGCACCTCGGGCTACACCGGCGGATTGATAGGCGAATTAAAGGCCTTGGGCAGTGTCACAGCCAGTGCGTGGAACACCGAAACCAGCGGACAAAGCAGCGGCGCCGGTATCAATTCAGCCACCAGCGGCAATGACGATTTCACTGGTTTGAACACATCGGGCATGAAGCTGGCGAGCAACTTCAGCAGTTGGGACTTCACCACGCCGTGGATCATTTACAGCGGCTACACCGCACCGCTGCTGCGCGCCTTCATGACACCGCTGACCATCAGCGCCTACGCCTCCGGCACCAAGGTCTACGACGGCACCACCACCACCACGGCTGCCAGTTACACCGACCCGGGCAGCTTAA
>CANGCZ010000029.1 GCA_947452325.1 Comamonadaceae bacterium
CCTTTTTGCAGGTCACCGTAATAAGTGGCGGTGGCGTCCAACGGGTCTGCCACGTCATTGGCGGTCATGGTCATGCTGCCGATGAAAAAACCTTCCGGCACGGCGCCTGTGGCAACTTCTTCGGTCAGCACCAGCGCGCCCTGGTCCATTTTCAAGGTCAGGTTGTCGGCGCCTGCCAGACCGGCGGCACCGGCTTCAGTGCGGATGGCAGCTTGTAAATCAGTGATGAACAAAGCCATGTCGTCCGGCTTGCTCGGGTCGAATGTGGTGAAGGTGGTAGAGCCTGTGACACCGGTGTTGAGGCTGGGAAAATTGTCCGCCGTCATGGAGACACTGAATGGCACGGCAATATTGCTGCCGGCCGGGGTGATGGACAAGTCCAACGATTTGAAATGGCTGATCAAGCTTTCTTTCAAATCGCCTTTGCCGAAAGCCTTGGCGGCAAAGGCCAGGTCTTTGAGCTTGATGGTCGAGGCATTGTCCACCGTGACGGGAGCCACCGGCAAGGGTTCGGCACCGGTGGTACGCACCGTCACGCTGACAGCGCTGATGGCGTGACCGCCTGCGTCTTTCACCACCAAGCTGGTGGGAGCCCAGGGATCGACCGTCACGCTGACTTTGCCGATATCAAAATCAGACCAACGCGCCACTGACAAAGCGCTTTGCACTTTGGCTTGGATTTTTTGCGCGAAGCTGTCGAGCTGGCTCGGATCTATATCGCTCAAATCAACGTTGATGGTCGGCACATTGCCGATGTCCAGCGCAAAGTTGGAGTAATCGCCTTTTTTGTAGGTGTTGTCCAGGCCGGTCAGGGTTTTGGAGTTTTCAACATCATTCGGCGAACCGGTGCTGATGGCGCTCAGTGCAAAACTGGAAATAGCGTGGTTGTTCGCGTCGGTGACACGTATTTCATTGCCGTTTTGCAGATTGACCGTGACTTTGGAAGCGGCGTCATCTGTATAGCCCAGTTCTGTTTTTAAGTCGTCCTGGATTTTGGATTGCAGTGCAGTCACCAGATCGTTCAAGGGTTTGGGGCTAAGTGATGAACCCAGGCTGACCTTGCCGGCCAAACGCTGACCGCCAATCATCATGGAATAGCCTTTGAACTCGCCGGGCTCGGGTGGATCCTGGGTGAAGGTCACGTTGGAAAGCACGCTGCTGCTGCCTTTGAGCTGGCTGTTGATTTTGTCTATCACCTGCTCGTAAGTCATGTTGTTGTCATCCAACTGAATCGTGCGGCTTTGTGTCAAGGTGCCGTCACCCAAGCTGGAGGTGATCTGAAAACTTTGCTGCGACTTGAAGTTGAATAAGCGCTCGTCACCGAATTTGCGGTTGATCACATTCGTCAATTCTTTGGCGATTTGCACGCCGTTGAGCACCAAGTCGTTTTGGCCGTTTTTCAAACCCGCCAGATGTTCCAAACCAATGCTGACCGGCGTGCCTGAACCATCGATGTCTATGCTGAACAAATCTTTCAAATCGTTCTTGCTCAGATTGGTGAAATCAATGCCGCCCAGACTGCTCAGGCCGGGTGCGTTACCGCCAGTCACCATAGCCGCCACCGAGGTGCGCAAATCTTTCAAATCGTTGAGTGAAAACTTGGCGGTCTTGGAGTTGGTCAACAAGTCAGCCACTTCACTCTCAGGCTTTAAATCACCGTATTTATTGACATACATGGGCTGGCCTTGGGTATCGGTCGCTTGTTGCAGCGAAGCCGCCACCAGCGTGTCACCGACATACACATAGGTCTGCCATTTGTTGTTCGGGTCGGCCTGACTCGCGTTTTGTGTTTTGGCGTAATACACCGTGGCCAGGTAGCCGTTACCGCCCTTGTCATACACGGTCAAGGCGGTGCTTTTGTTATAGGTAGACGGGTCGTTGCGGTTGAACGCTTTGGTCATGACCTGCGCATCTGCAGGAAAGTTCAAACCCAGTTGCACCAGCGAAGTTTCTTTGGCCATGCCCACTGTCTTTTGCGGAATGGTCAACACGTTCATGTCACTCAAATTAGCTTTACCGGTCGAGTCCACCGACGCCGCCATCAAACGCTGTCCGGCCGAGTTCACCACGTTGTACTGGTCGTTCATCATGAACGCGCCGTTACGCGTGAAAATATCCTGAAAGCCGTCGGCCGATTTCAAAGGGAAGAAACCGTCGCCGGAAATTGCCAAGTCCAAGGTATTGGCAGAGAAGTTCAGGTTACCCTGACCGAATTCCTGCGTCACCCGTTTCAAAGACACACCTTGACCGATGGTAGACGTCGCTTTTTGCAGCGGCGAGGTCGCAAAAATGTCACCGAAGTCAGCGCGGCTGCGCTTGAAACCCACGGTACTCGCGTTGGCAATGTTGTTCGATGTCACGCCCAATTGCGCTGTCGCTGCATTCAAGCCGGTGAGTGAGGTAAAAAATGACATGTGTTGACTCCGTTATGTGCTTTGATCAGTGATTAATAAGCGATGCGCTTGACGTCGGCCATGTTGACGCTCTTGCCGCCATCGACTTCCAAAATCCAGGCGTTGTCGGCGGTACCGGCGTTGGACACGCTGCGTACCGTGGCCAGTGAATTGACCGTAGGTTGAATGGCTTTGCCCATGCTGCTGGCCAGCACTTGCGTGGTGTACGTGCCGTCGGGCATAGGTGCGCCGGCGTCACTCAAGCCATCCCAGCTGAGCTTCATGGTGCCAATGGGCTGGGCACCGAATATTTGTTTACGCACCTGCTGGCCCTGGTCGTTAAAGACCAGCATTTGCACGCCGTCTGCACCTGTGGGCAGGTCCACATTGGCTTCCACCGGCTGGCCGCCGAGCAATGTCAGCGGGCCATTGGGCACCGCCACACGGCGGCCGATGAGCGCCGCACCTGCAAGCATCTTGTCGCCATCCAGGCTCTTGACCATGGTTTCCATGCTGGTTTTCATGGCGGTGGTGGCTTCAAGTTGTGAGAACTGCGCGAGCTGAGCCACAAAGGCCTCGTTCTTCACCGGATCCAAGGGATTCTGGTTTTTCAACTGCGTTGTGAACAAGGTCAGAAACGCGCCCTGGTCCATGGCGTTGTTGGTGGCCTTGACCTTGTTTTTGGCGACGTAGTCTTCGTAGCTGACGATGCCGTTGGGCAAAGGGGCTTTGGCTGCTGTGGTTGTCATCTCAAGCTTCTTTCAAAAATCAGGATTTGGTGATTTCAAGGGTTCGCAACATCAGTTGACGTGCGGTGTTCACCACTTCAACGTTGTTCTGGTAAGAGCGTGAAGCGGCCATCATTTCGACCATTTCCTGCATTTCATTCACGTTAGACAAATACACGTAGCCCTTTTCATCCGCAGACGGATTGCCCGGGTCGTACAAGCTGCGTATCGGTGTCGGGTCGTCCACCACCTGGTCGACTTTCACGCCGCCCTGGTAAGGAAAGCCTGCATTGGTGAATTCGTCTTTGACCAAGGCTTTGAAGACGGGCCGTTTGGCGCGAAAGGCTTCGCCCTCGGTTTTCGCCACCGTCGAGGCGTTGGCCAAGTTGGAGGCAGTGGTGTTCATGCGCACCAGCTGCGAGTTCAGGGCGGTGCCGGCGATGCCGAACACACTGTCAAGGGTTCTCATGGCTTATCACTCCCCTTTCAAGGCTTTGCGGATACCGCCTATGCGGTTTTCCAGAAAATTCAAGGTGGTCTGGTAATCAGCCGCGGCCTGACCGAACTGGGCCTGCTCGACGCTGATCTCTACCGTGTTGCCGTCAAACGAACTGTTGAACGGCACGCGAAAGCGTTTGCCGTCATCGGGTTGTTCTTCCAGTGCGGCGTAATGTTTGGCATGGGTCGCCGATATGTATTCACGGCTGGTTTCCTTGAGCATGGCTTTGAAGTCCAGCTCTTCGGCTTTGTAATTAGGGGTATCGGCGTTGGCGATATTGCGTGACAACACTTCCAGGCGCTGACTGCGCACACCCAAAGCCCGTTCGCTGATGCCTAAGGCTCCACTTAATATATCCATCGCACATCTCCACGGTTGTTGTTAACGCCGTTTTCACGACACCTGGCGCTCAAGTTGAGACACCTCCGGTCGATATGTGCAAAATGCGTGCCACTCACTGACTGTCAAACTTTTTGTTGTCGGTGGTGAGTGACAGCGGCAATACTTCACCGTCTTGCTTCACGCTTGGCAAGTGCTTGCCGCTTACCTGACGTAATCCTGGTTCAAATAGGCGCCAATGCGCAAAGCCTGAGCGCGGCTGACCGCGTTAGACGGTGTCGGCAATGCTGTCGGCACCGTGTTGTTTTGCGCCACGGTCGCGGCAACGCTGGCGGGGGCGTGCCTGCCCAAACGCTCAAGCGCGTTTTGATACAGGCCTTGCATGATGGAGTTGCGGGTGATGGGCGCGGATTTGTCGCGGTTCACATACAAATGCGGCGCTTGGCTGCCCGCGATATTCAAATTGGCATCCGGCGCTTTTTCGCGGCGCGCTGACGGCGTGAGCACGGTCAGGTACAAATCGTCCAGGCTGGTCGGGCCGCCGCTGCGCAAACCGGTCTCGTCAAAGTACTTGGACACCATGTCTAATTGTTCTAAGACACTGTGGCCCAGAATCGCCTTGGGGTTGCTGCCGAAACCGGCACTGGCGGCACCCCGGTCCGGGCCGTCGCAAAACTGAATGATGCCGTGACAGCGGTTGTTGGTGGCTTTGGGGTTCATGCCGTCGCTTTCCATCAGCGTCAGGCGGGCGAAGTCGTCCGGCGCAAACTGGTAAGTGCGCGACATGGTCAAAATCTTGTCATACACCTGCTGACGTTCCTCGGCCGGGATAAACCCCTTGGCCACCGCACGGTCCAGGGTTTTTTGCAGCACCACATGATTGGCCGAGGCGTTGGCTGCGCTTTGGCGCATGATGGACACCGCCTTGGGGTGTACCGCCGTGTTCAGCGACAAAGCGGTTTGAGCCGGCGCCTGGCCGGCAGACGGCGCCTGCGTGGTGCCGTTGGTGTTGAGCACCGACAGGTTCAAGCGCTGACCGGGAAAAATGCGGTCCGGGTTGCTGATGCCGTTGGCGCGCGCCACATCTTGCGCCAGCCGGGTGGCTTCGTTGTGCGACACCGGGCGGCCTGCGGCCTGCATTTCCCGTTTGACGATGCCACTCAAGGTGTCGCCGTCTTGCACCGCCACACTGGGCACCTGCGGGTTCAATATCGTCGATGAATTGACACCGCTCTTGCTTTGCAGTTGCGCCAGGGTTTGGGCAAAGCCGGTCCGAAACGCATTGGCTTCCACCGTTTGCTTGGCATTCAAAGATGCAGTATTAGGAAGAACAAACCCCGTTTTAACGACTGCTTTGGAATCTATATTGAAGTTCATCTGGCACTCTGCGCGTTGAAAAAATGGTTGGCATCGAAATTGCATCGGGTATGGCACTGACGCCAAAAACGTCAAAACTTTCACACCCTTGGAGACCATCTTGCAAATGCTGTGCCGAACTTCAAAAACAGGTAAATACACCGGCTTGATCGCTTTGGGCTGCGCGGCCATGCTGCTGGCCACGCCATGGCGTCAGGCCGATGCGCAAAACGCCCCGCCCGTCAGCCCCGGCTGGCCAACGCTGGAACAAGGTGCCCGTCAATTCATCATGGACACCTACAAACTCGAATCACCGCTGGTGAGTATCCTGCCCATGGACAGCCGCATCAAAATCGAAACCTGCGCCCAGGACATCGTCTTTGACCAGCCCTATGGCAACAAGCAAAGCGTGCGTGCGCGCTGCGCCCAACCGGTGTGGCAGCATTTTGTGATGGTGCAGATCAAAACCGGCATTGGCGCCCAACTGGCCACCGCCACCCAAACCAATACCGTGCTCAAACAGGTCTGGGTTTCGACACAACCGATCAAGCGCGGCACCCTGGTGCAGCCCGGCATGTTCAAAACCACCGAAATCAGCGTGCCCGCGCATGAAACCCGGTTTGTCAGTGACGAACGCGAACTCACCAACACCGAATTGCTGCGCGACTTGCCCGTCAACACCCCGATCAAAATGCAAGACTTGAAACAAGCGGCCATGGTCAAACGCGGCCAGCAAGTCATCGTCTCGGTCGGCGGCGAAGGCAAAGGCTTTTTGATCACCGTCAAAGCCGAAGCCCAGCAAGACGGTTTGCTCGGCGAGCAAATCCGCTTGAAAAACCCGGAGTCGGGCCGATCATTGAGTGCGGTGGTCACGGGTTTGAACATGGCCAAAGGGCTGTGAAAGAGTAATAAATGACTCATTTACACTTTTTTCAAGATTTTTCAGTGATTTCCCTCAAGTTCAAGGAAGTCGAGTCGATACAGTCGATGTCATGCCATAAGTTTTGTGGTTCCAAGTTAACAAGGATTCAACATGTCTGATCCCATCTCTAACAACGCAGCACGGATTTCCAGCTCCAACTCGGCCAGCCGTACCACGCTGGACAAGTTGAACAAAAAACCCGTCGCGGTCAAATCCGATTCAGCCAGCGAAACCAAAGCGTCCGCCCGGTCGCAAGGAAGCGATACTGTGAACCTCAGCAACGTCAAAGACCGTATCGATGCCCAGCCTGACTTCGACCGTGCCAAGGTCGAGTCGATCAAAGCTGCGCTGCAGCAAGGCAATTACCCAGTCAGCCCGCGTCGCATTGCCGAAAACTTTGTGTCGCTGGAAAAAATGATCCAAGGCTGAGGCACACACCATGAGCGAAAACGCCTTGCTGGATGACACCGGTACGCTGGAACAAGCCGACGCTTTGGTCGAGCAGTTGGCGGATTTGCTCGAACGTGAGTTCGAAGCCTTGAAGGTTCAGGACCTGGATCAATTTGAAATCCTGCTCAGCGGCAAAAACCATTTGCTGTCTGAATTGACCCGGCTCACCGGCGTGACGCAATTGGCCGACGCCGACAAACTGGGCGAGCACTGGAACGATTTCCGCACGCGCATGCTGGCCTGCCGCGACATGCACAGGCGCAATGAAATCCTCATCATGCGCAAACTCGACGCCATCCGTGGCGCGCTCGAGAGCTTGAATGTGCACGAACCGGCCAGCCCGGTCGAGGTGTATGACCGCTTAGGTCAAATCAAACGCATACGCCGTTTAAGAAGCTTTACCGAAGTTTGAAGCTTTGGCCTTGGCCTGCGGCGCTGCCGCTTGCGGCAGTCCTTTTTCGTCGCCGGGCTGCATGCCCTTGAGCCAATACACCCACGACAAAATCACCGCCACCGCGGTATACATATCCTGGGTGATTTCTTCCCCGACCTCAAGCTTGCTCAACAAAGCCAGCAACTGCGGGTCCTCCGCCACATAAATCCCCTGCCGCTTGGCCTCTTCAATGATGCGCTGTGCCAGTTCGGCCTGCCCCTTGGCCACCACGCGCGGTGTTTTGCGCTGTCCGTACTCAAGGGCAATGGCTTCAAAAGGGGTTTTCATCGGCGTCCTGTTCAAGCCCGTGTGTCAATCACAGAACCCCGGGTGCCCGAGGATTCCACTGCCCGCGCCAGCGGCCTGGGCGCATTGAAAATCTGAAACGATTGCAAAGTCAAACCCGCCGCGCCCAGCTCCAGGCTCAACTCGGTGGCGCGTTGGCGCGCCATGTCGGTGACATCGCCGCGCAAAGCCCACATCACCAGATCGACACCGGTGCCCTGGCTGATGGTGGTGTTGAGCCAGATTTCGCCCAGTGTGCGGCTGCGCGAATGGATGTCCACCGTCAGCGGCGGTTCCTCCTGATTGGGCTTGCGCGCCGGTTTTTGAAAATGCAAATCGACCGGTTCATGATCGACAAACGGCAGCACGATATGCAAAGACAACTCACCGTTGACCCATTTTTGAGCGCTTTGCGCTTGCGCTGCCTCGAGTTCGCGTGCTGCTTTTTCAAGCTCGTTGCGGTCGTCTTTGTTCACACCGTCAACGGTTTCCTCTTCCAGTCGCCCGAGGATTTGCCGGATCAGGGATTTGGGATCGTCTTCGCCGGGCAGCCCTTGTGACAACAGGTTTTCCACACTGCGCGCCTGCCCGCCCACGAGGCGCTTGAGCGTCATCGGATTGATTTGCGCCATGGAACTGCGTTGCTGTAGCAAGCGCCTGACCAGATCGGCCAATTCAGTTTGACCGCCCCAGGAGGTCAGCACGGGGTTGTTGAGCAAACGGGAAAAACTCTCGAAACCACCGGGCTGTGTCAGCAGCAAACCCAAGGTGGTGTTGAGCGACGACTGCAACGGGCTGTTGAGCCCGGCGGGGTGGTTCATGCCCGAGGCCGCAGTGGCCGCATTGGCGCCCGGTGTCTGGCCATTGGCATAGGCCTGTATCAAAAACCCCCAGCCGCCACCGTTGTTGCTGACCCGCAAAAACGGTTTGTCGCCATCTTTCAATACCCAACCGTTGGGCAGTTCAAAAGAAAAGTCCTTGAGCCACAAGCGCACCCGCTGGTCCCGCACTTCGGCCACGGCCTGCACGATTTGCCCGTCACGCAAACCCAATTGCTGCGCCACCGGGGTTTGCACCCACAGGTTGCGTGACTCCAGTTGCACAGGAGAGATGCGCGTGGAGGCAGAAACAATATCGGGACCGAGCATGGGCCATGTCCTTGGAGATCGCCCGGGGGCAAGAGAAATTCAGGGGTAACGCACCCAACTGCGTTTGACATCCTGTACCGGGAGATTGTGCCCTGCGTTGTGGGCAACCGCACCGCCCCCGCCAGGCACGGCCGGGGTGGGTAACACCGGGGCCATGGCCGATGTCACCGGGCTGGCAAGCGGTAAGACCTTGACGGCTTCACCACTGCTGGCTGCATCAGCCGTAACCATTATTTTGCTGGCCAACGCCAAAGGGTCGGGCAAGGACAAGGTGGCACCGGGAATGAGATTTTTCGCATTGCCTTTGGCAAACGCTTTGGGGTTGTTTTGCACCAGCGCGTCGCGCAACACATCGTTGCGCAAAGGTGAATTGGCATAAAACTTTTGCAACACCTTTTCCACGGTGTCACCGGCCTTGGTCTTGTAGTTGCCGAACTCGGGCAGGCCGCTCAGGTCTTTGGTCGGCAAGGGCTTGGCCGGTGGCAGGTCTACGCCTTTGACCTCGCTTTTCAGCGTGGCATCGGTTTTGGCAGCAGCTGGTGTTTTGACCGCTTTTTTCACCGGGTCGCTCTTGGCACTGTCGCCGGATGCGGGCAGTTCCAGGTCGTTCAATGTTTTGGGCAGTTCCAGCGGCGGTTGTTGCTTGAGGGACTCGTTGGCAAGCGCATTGCCGGTCAGCCCTTGCAACAGCAGCAGGCCAGCCAGACAACAAGCGGTTTTGGACAACAACATAGCAACTCCTTCAGGCGATCAAGGTATTTGGGGAATGGCAATCCATTGGGATTGGCTGGTGATTTTGGCCGATGACTTGACCTTGAGTTCGGCATAGTATTCGCTGACAGAGACGACTTCGCCCATGGCCAGACTGTCAAAGGCACGCGGCTCCAGCGCGCGCGAAGGCAACTGCTGTTTGTCGGTCAACACCATGAACATGCCGGGCTTGATGCCGCTGTTGCTGCCCCCGGCAATGCGCACCGAGTCGCTTTTGACCTTGATCACTTCAAACTGCGGCACGCGACAGGACAAGGCACGCTCCATGCCTTTGACAAAGCCTTGCACGCTGGCCTGGATCTGTGCCAGCACCACCGCGTCCAAGGGCTTGGGGGAATTGGGGATCAGGCGCGGCTGGTTGACAGTGATTTTCTGCTCGGCCTGGTAAATGCCTTGGCCCTGGCTGCGTGACAGCAATTCCCAACGGATGTCGTAAGTGATGGATTCACCGCCGCTGTCTCGGCTCGGGGCCAGCGTCAACTTGAGTTTCCAGGGCACGGTTTGCTCGCCTTGGCCCATCAGTTTTTGTTCGTAGGTATCGCTCAAAGGCTTGCGTTCATTCAAACGCCATTGGCTGGCCTGTTGGCTGAGCAAAGCCGTCTGTTTTCTGAACTGCTGCTCGACCATTTGTGCTTCCCACTGGGAACCGGCGGGGATGTTGACCACCTGCGAATCCCACAGCATCTGGTGCCAGGCCACCGGTTGACCGGCTGTTTGACAGCCACCGGACGGGCTGTGTTTGCTGTCCATTTGCAGACCGGTGGCCTTGGGTTGACCATCCATGTCACGCCCATAAGCCATGACGCGTATGCCGCGCACTTCCATGCCGGTGACAAAACTGCTGGCTTCGCGCAACACGCCGTGGCCGTCGATGAATGCGCTGGCGCGCACTTGCGTAGGCCCTTCCATAGCACGCACCACCAGCGCCTGACGGATAGCCTCGAGCCGGTCTTCGGCGTTCAGCGGTTCAGACAGCACAGCAGTGGCTGAGCACAGGCTCAGACAAGCAATCAAGAGGACACGCAGTTTCATCACAGACTTTGGTTTGAGATTCAGCGGTTACCGCGTGAGGCGATTTGCGTCAAATACAGCATGCGCAAATCCTGTACCGCATTGCGGTCCAGCGACAAAGTGGTTTCATAGGTGTCGTCACCCACCGGCGTGATGCTGACTAGGGTGGCGCCGTAAATCACACCCTCGACGCGGGTGCGGAACGTGTCGTTCAACACCGTCATGTCAGCCACTGTGGTGCTGGCGTCCAACTGCTGGCCGTAGACCTGTTCGGTCAATGCGCGGTATGCATCAAGCTTGGAAGCGCGGATCGCCAGCAAGCGCTGTTGTGCAGCGTTCTTGTGGTTTTGAATGCTGATCACAGCGTAACCGGTGGCCACCATGTTTTCCTTGCGCTCGAGCATGGGGGTGATCATGGAAGCAGGCGCGGGTTCAGCGGCATTGCTGGTGGCGGTTTTGCCCGGTGCCACAGGCGCAGGTGCGGCCAATGTGACGACAGGTGCGGGGCCGGCCACAGACGGGCGCATGGACTCGCAGGCGCTCAACGAGGCCAGCGCAACAAGGGTCAAAGTCAAACGGTACAACATGGTGATTTCCTCTCAATATGGAGCAGGTGCTGCCCGGCTCATCCAGACACACCTGCTTCAAGGGGTACATGCGAAGAATCGACCGCTTGCACCGGTTCTTTAAAAACTAATCCGCTTGTGTGTCGAATACTTTTGACGGCTTGTCAGCCGGGCCGCATGAGCGACAATTGAGATTGCATGAAGTCGCAATCTTTTTTCATTGGTACCAGCCCTATTGCGCAAGCCTTGCGCCGCTTGGTCACCACCATCGCCAACTCCAACGCCACAGTGCTCATCACCGGTGAAAGCGGCACCGGTAAAGAGCTGTTGGCGCGCTCGCTGCATGAGCAATCCGACCGTGCAGGCGGCGCATTTGTACCTATTAACTGCTCAGCCATTCCCAAAGAATTACTCGAAAGTGAACTCTTCGGGCACCGCAAAGGTTCATTCACCGGCGCAGTGGCTGACCGCATAGGACGGTTCGAGTTGGCCCACGGCGGCACCATTTTTCTGGACGAAATCGGCGACATGACGCTGGACATGCAAGTGAAGTTGCTGCGTGTTTTGCAGGAACGCTTGATCGACCCGGTGGGTGCCACGCGCCAGGTTCCCATCGATGTGCGTGTCATTGCCGCCACACACCGGGATTTAGAAGCAGAAATACAGGCCGCGCGCTTTCGCGAAGATTTGTACTATCGGCTTAACGTGTTGCCAGTGGTCACGCCCCCTTTGCGCGAACGCCGTGAAGACATTCCCGAGCTGCTGCGGTTTTATGCCGAACATTACAAACTGGGCCAAAACAGCGCGGTGCGCTTTTCACCTGAGTTTTTGGACGCCCTGGTCAACTATCCCTGGCCTGGCAATGTGCGCGAGTTATGCAATCTGATCGACCGCTTCAGCACGCTGTACGCCGGTCAGGTGCTGGATTTGCGGGCCATCCCGTCCAACCTGTTGCCCAAGGGCTTGATACCGCTGCAACTTGAATTGCTAGAGCGCAGCGGCCCGGCCATGGCGCAAGAAATGACCATGCCTCCCGAAGTACTGGCTGAAATGCAAAACGACAGCGGCTTGAGCGTGGATCAGCCCGAACCGCAGGACAACGAGGTCGAGAGCATCATCATGCTGGCACAGGGCATGCCGCATTTACCGGTAGAAGGCATGTCGCTCAAAGACCGCTTGGCCGAGATTGAGCGCAACATCATCGAGCAAGCGCTGGAGCGCTCGCAAGGCAATGTGTCGCGCACCGCCAAGCTGCTCAACCTGCAACGCACCACGTTGATTGAGAAGATCAA
>CANGCZ010000030.1 GCA_947452325.1 Comamonadaceae bacterium
CAGGAAACGGCTGAGTTTGCCAACGCTAAAAACATGCATTTGAAGTCCTTAAATATCAGGACCAAACAACTGGACAAAGAACATCCGCATATCGCCAATTCGTTTCACGGCCTAGCGGTGGTGATGCACGACATGGGCGACTACAAGCTGGCTCAGGAAATGCTGGACAAATCGCTGGACATACGCATCAATAATTTCGGCGAGTTTCACCCGCAGACAGCGCACTCACTGCACAGCCTGGCGACTTTGACGCATGACATGGGTGACTATCGCCAAGCGCTGAAAATCAATCGTCAGGTACTGCAAATACGCGAATCTATTTACGGCAAAGAGCATCCGCACACGGCTTACTCGCAAATCAATCTGGCCATCTCCATGAACGATTTGGGGCAATTTGGCGAAGCACGTGAACTGCATGACAGGGCGCTGTTTGTGCGTGAAAAATTTCTTGGCAAAGAACACCCGCTCACAGCCTATGCGCTCAACCACTACGCCCATGTGTTGCACGAACTCGGCGACTTCAACACCGCCGATGAGTACTTACGTCGCTCCTTGGTGATCAGGCGCAAGGTATTCGGTGATCAACACATACACACTTCACATTCTTTGCACAGCCTGGCGCATTTGCTGCATGACCTGGACGATCACCATCAAGCTGAGAAGCTGAGTGAACAGGCATTGCAAATACGTCAAAACCATTTCAAAGACAACCACCCGTTGATCGCCCACAGCATGCACAGCCTGGGCAAGATCAAACACAAAAAAGGTGAGCATGAACTTGCGCACGACTACCACCGCAAAGCCTTGGATATACGACTGGATTTCCACGGAGACGCACACCCTCATACCGCTCACTCGCACCACGGGCTTGGCGAGTTATTGAGTGCACTCGGGGCACACGATGAATCGCACGAACACCACGGCAAAGCCTTGGCGATTCGCCACGATGTGCTGGGTGCAGATCACCACCACACGGCGGATTCATACCACGGCCTGGGCGTGATCAAAACGCTGCTGGGCGCGCACCACGAAGCCGAGGACTTACACCACAAGGCCTTGAACATCCGTATCAAAACCTATGGTGAAGACCACCGGCACACCGCGCATTCTTTCCATGAACTCGGCATCGTCAAACACTTGAAGGGCGATGTGGCGCACGCCATGGAGTTGTTGAAAAAAGCTTTGCATCTCAGACGCCAGCACTACGGCGATGACTATTCACACACGCAAGACAGCCACACTTACCACGCGGTGCACTTCGGGGCTGTGCCAGCCCATGCAGGCAGTGATGCTTCTTTGCTGGGTAGGCTGCAACAGGTTTCACGCCAAACCGTGCAAGGCATCAAGTCACTGTTTCATTGAAGCGCAAAGTCACAGGGCTGAAAAATTGTCTTTGAAGCCATCGGTGCTGAAAACAGTTTCAGCATCCATGCCAATAGGGGGGAAAGCCCATTGCGGCTTGAGCTTGAATTGTTTGGCTTCAAGCATTTCACGTGTCACATCCGGTTTGATGCCAAACCATATTTGCCGGGTTCCCGGCGTGTTCACTTGACCGGCAATCTGCCAATCGCTGAGAGGCTGCAACACAATCAACTTACCGTTGATCTCCATCAATAATTCAATGCGCTCATTGAAAGCGCTCAACCAATCGGGCGAGAGTTCATCGCGCGCATCCGGTTTGGCAATCAGCAATGCACGCGGTTGTCCATTGATGTAGGTGAGTGCAAAGGTCAATAGGCTTTGACGCTGTGATTGCCGAACCGAAGAATAAGCCAGTCGTTTACCGCCAGCCGCAGCTTCCAGCTTCCAGCGCGATGCCACCACTGCTCTGGCCACGCTGGTCTCTACATTCCAACTTGCTCTTTGTGATTCATTGATCACTGTGATCTTGCCGGGCTCAGTCAACATGGCCTGGTCGAGTAATTGGCGGTTAACGCCCATGGCATCCAGGTAACGCGCCAGCAAAGCGGATATTTTCTGAGCCTGTACGGCATCGAGCTTATCGTCGACATTGCGGAATTGGTGAACGCCGAACAAACCACCTTTGTCGACCAAGCGTTGCACGCCGCCCATGAAAGCGTATGCGCAAGAAGAAAAGCACTTGCCTGCATTTTTCTTGTCGCGCAGGGCCGCAAGATCTGTTTGCGCATCCAGAATCCAGGTGTGGAAGTTGCGCGCGCGTATCGACTGCCCCAGACGCAAGCCACCGACCAAATCGCCGCCTAAGCTGTTGAGTACCACAATGGTGCCGGCTGGCAGGTTTTTGACCGCCTCACCGAATGCGTCTTCGGTTTTACGCTCGATCTTGCCCTGTCCCAGCCAGACCTCGCCCTTGCCAAGCTCAGACGGCGGGCTGAGGCAATCTACCGGTTTGTTGCGATCCACATTCAGCGCATCGCAGCGCGGCACAGCCTGAAAACCCATGCTGTCTTGCGCCAGAGCGGGCAAAGACCCACAAGCCAACAAACAAACCGTCAGCCAATGGCTGAGCACGTCACGTTTGACACGAGCGAATTCATCTTTCACGGAAGGCATTTTCTTTGACCGCGATCAATGGTTTTAACAAATAATTCAACACACTTTTGTTACCGGTGATGATGTCGACCTGAGCCTGCATACCGGGAATGATGGGCAGATTCTTTTCCAAAGACTTGATGGCCTTGGTACTGGTTTCGATCCGCGCCACATAGTAGTACATGACCTGACCGTGTTCTTCCTTGGACACCGAGTCGGGCGAAATATTGGTGATCTGGCCCTTGAGAGAGCCGAATATGGAGTAATCGTAGGCAGTGATTTTCACATTCGCCGATTGACCAAGGTGTATGAATCCAATGTCCTGCGGCCTGATCTGCGCTTCAACCACCAGGTTGTCATCAAAAGGCACGATCTCCACTATAGGCTCGCCTGGTTTGATGACGCCGCCGATGGTGTTGACCATGACACGGTTGACCACGCCCTTGAGCGGCGCCTTGACCTGGGTGCGATTGAGTTTGTCTGCATAGGCCGGTAGCGTTTGGCGCAAGGGATTGAGCTCCAGCACAACCCGCGAAAGTTCGGTAGCCGATTCGCTTTTGAATTGACGCTTCATAGACTCGATTTTGTTGCGCAGTTCATCCACGCGGGCCTGGGTTCGGACCAGTTCAATCTGCGGCTCGAGTCCGCGTTCGGTCATTTTTTTAACTATCTCCAACTCTTGCTGGCCGCTGTGGAGTTGGCTTTCAAGCAGATTCACATCGGCATTCAAACGGCGTCTGCGGCTGTCAAATTCGGACAATTCAGTTTGAACGTATTGCGGAGCTGCAGCGGAAAATTCCTTGGTGAACTGCAAAGTCTGTTCACCTACCTCTGCTTGCAACCGGGCTTGTTTGGCCATCAAAGACAAGACCTGCTGCTTTTTGCTGTCCAGTTCAGAGCTGTACTGCACCGATTCCATTTGCAGCACCACATCATCCTTGTCCACCACATCGCCTTGTTTGACGTTGATACTGCGCACAATACCGCCTTCCATGTTTTGCACGATTTGCATGCGAGAGGATGGAATGATGCGACCTTCGGCATGCGTGACTTCATCGACATAGGAAAACGCTGACCACACAAGCAAAATCACTATGGTCACCAAAATAGCGTTGAGCAACAAAAAAGACACCACGCTGGGGCGACCTATGCGCAGATTGCCAAAGCCGCTGTTGCTGTGGTTGATTTTTTTTGACTTGAACATGGCTTTAAGACGACTCAGGCCATGTTAGCTGCAGCATCAGCCTGCATGGCCTGTTGTTGCTGACTGCGCATGAAATCACTTTTCGGGCCTTGCGCCACGATGCGTCCCTGATCGATCACCATCACTTTGGTCGCCAACTCCAAAATAGAGGTGCGGTGCGTGATGATCAAAATCGTCTGGTTCAACAACTGATTTTTCAGGTTATCTATCAATACCGTTTCTCGGTTCAAGTCCATGGCGCTGGTCGGTTCGTCCAGCAGCAGTATGGGAGGTTTACCCACCAGTGCGCGGGCGATGTTGATGGTTTGCCGCTGGCCACCGGACAAGCCTTCGCCTTTTTCCTTGAGCTTGAATCCATAGCCTTCCGGGTGAGTAGAAATGAAATCGTGCACACCAGCCAATACAGAGGCTTGCAAAATATCTTCATCACTGGGGTTGTTGCCACCGACAGCGATGTTTTGTTTGACTGTGCCGGAGAACAACCAGCTCTCCTGCATGACCACGCCAATATTGCGACGCAAATCCGCCGGGTCCATTTGTCGTATGTCCAAGCCGTCAATCAAAATCGCACCCGAATCCGGTTTGTATAAACCGACCACCAGCTTGGCCAAAGTGGTTTTGCCCGAACCGACTTTGCCGACCAAGGCCACGCGCTCACCGGCTTCGATCTTGAAGCTAATGTTGTTCAAACCGCCTTGGGTCTGACCGGGATAATTGAAACTCACGTCCCTGAATTCAATACTGCCGCTCCAGACTTTGCGATTAAGGTAAGCCGCTTTGCTTTTGTGTTCACGCGGTTGCCCCATCAAATTCGACAGTGATTTGTAACTGGCAATGGCCGAGTTCAGCCTTGTCAGCAATTGCGACAACTGCGCCAGCGGGGCAATCGAGCGACCCGACAACATGGAACAAGCGACGATGGCGCCTGAGCCGATGGTGCCGGTTTGCGTCAGGTACACGCCCAGCGTCACCGTGCCCACCCAGACCAGTTGGTTGGCAAAGTTGGACATATTGGCCGAGAACTGCGAGAGGATGCGGGTTTTCAAACCGATGGCGGACTGGTGAGAAATCACATCCTGCCAACGCTTGCGCATCATCGACCCGGCACCTATGGCTTTGATGGTTTCTATGCCTTGCAGTGTTTCAATCGCCACCGAATTTTTGGTTTGTCCATCTTCGTAACTGCTTTGCGTCAGCCTGCGCAAACTCGGTTGCACCAGCAGGGTGGAGCCGATGATCAAAGGGATGGCGGCGAGCGGCACATACACCAGCGGGCCGCCCACCGACCAGATGACAAACAGAAAAATCAAAGCAAATGGCAAATCAATCAATGTGGTCAATGTGGCCGAGGTCAAAAAGTCCCGCAGCGACTCAAACTCTCGCAGCGAATTTGCCACCGAGCCGGTAGGCGATGTGCGCGCTGCCAACTCCATGTCAATCACCTGTTCGAACAAGGTATCGGCAATCACCATGTCGGCTTGTGCACCAGCCACATCCAGAAAATAACTGCGTAAAGTGCGGATGACGAAGTCGCTGATGAAGATGATGAACACACCGATCAACAAAGCCACCAGTGTTTCCATGGCGCCGTTAGGCATCACACGGTCATACACGATCATGGAAAAGCCCGATGTTGCCAATGCAAATATATTGGTCAACAAAGCGGCCATGATGACCTGAAAGTAAATGAATTTGGAAGCCAGCAAAGGTCCGAAGAACCAGTGACCGAAACGCCCTGTCTGGCTGTCACCTTCCATGCGGCTGAGTTTGAGATCGGCTTCGACTTCAACCACCGTCCCGGCATAAATCATGGCCAGTCCCGCCACCGCCAGGGGTTGAGGGTCAGCATGTCTGGCGGGTACCAGCAGCTGAGCGGCATGGGTTTCATTCTTGGGTTGAATCGCAGCCACCACTGCGCCTTCAGACAAAAACAAAGACGGTTTGTTGATGCTCAATACATCGGTCAGTGCCAGGGCTTTTTCACGACAACGAAAGCCCAGACTCTCTAAGGCTTCAATCGCTTCTTCAAATGTCCACGGGCCTGGAAGCCGCGCGACACTGGCGCGCAAGGCCGCCGCCGACATGGGTTTTTCCAGGTATTCGAGTAACCACAACAGGCAAGCTTCCACCGGATCTTGAGCCGGTGATGGCGTGTCAGCCATGCGTGGCTCAATCTGCGGTAGGCTGGACATGTTCAGTCTTTGACCGTCAACGCTTGGTCTGCAAGCTGAAACACCTTCTGCAATTCAGAGGTCAGATGGGCCAGACGGTAACGCGCCAAGTGACGGTCTGCTTGGGCATCAATCATGTCGCGACCCGCTTGAAACAAACTGTCCTGCATGGAGATCACATCCAGCAAACTGCCTTTATTGAAAGCGAACTGCTCACGCACCGCCCGCATGGAAGCGATCGCCGAACGAACAGACACAGCCCGCGATGCCAGTATGTCTTCGCTGTTGAGCACTTCAGCCTGACTCTGTCGCAAGGACTTTTCAAAGGTACGCATGGCGGCCTGGAATTCCAACTCAGACTGCATGGCCTTCAACTTGGCGTCTTGTTTTTTGGCGGTGTCAGAGCCGCCGTTGTAAAAAGGAACGCTTAATTGCAACAGGACAGAAGAGCTGGAACTCGGGGTCACGTTATTGGCCAAGTGCCCTGAGGACGTGTTGGCATAAACCAGGTTGAAACTTGGCAAGGTTTTGGCAATCACCGCCTTGGATTCTTCGCTGGTGGCATCCTTGAGCCGGGCCAGTTGCAACAAGCCAGGGTAGGTGCCAGCCAGTTCTTCAGCCGATTTGTTCAAGCCTTCAATCACAAACTCGTGATCAGGCCCGTTCACCACACTGTCCGGGTTGCTGGCAAACACTTCACGGTAATTGGCTTGGGCTGCGCTGACGCGTGAACTGGCCAAGGCAACGGTAGACAAAGCCTCGGCATAACGTGATTCAGCGCGAATCACATCAGGCTTGGTGCCACCACCCAGCGCAAAACGTTCTTTCACCAGCTTGATCAACTCCAGCCGGGATTGCGCGTTTTCAGTGGCCAGAAAATACTGGTCCCTGGCACGTTCCAACTCTATGAATGCGTTGATGGTTTTCAATGCCTGTTCAGATTTTTTGGAAACCAGCAACTCCTCTGCCGCTTTTTGTCTGGCCTTGCCAGCCCGCAAGCCGAAGTGACTGGAACCGAAATCAAACAAGAGTTGACTGACAGTGATGCCGAGGTTGGTACCGTTTTTTTCATAAGGCGAAGTGCCCAGGTAGGGGTCTCTGCCGGTGTAACGCTTGCCGCTGTCTATGGTGCCATTGACCTGCGGCAGCATGGGGGACATGGCCAAGGATTTGTTGGTGCGCGACTGCTCAGCCAGATTCGATACCACCGCCACATCCGGACTGATGTCAATCGCCTCCTTGATGCGCAATCTGAATTCATCAAACGGCATGCTGTTGCGAATTTTTTTCGAACTCGGCAATTGTTTGAACACGTTTTGTATGAAAGATTCACCAAGATTGGCTACCTGCGGCGGCAGGTCACGGGCCACAGGCATGCTGGTCCAAGCCATGTCGGTTTGCTTTTCAACCTCAGCCGCAGCGACTTGAACTTTCACCGGCGTGACCACGGCAGCGGGAATGGCGGCCGCCGGTGTCAGCGCAAGCAACCCCAGCTTGCCTTTGCCGCTGGCAGGTTCGCGGTTTTCTTTGGACGGCCTGACGGGTGTCGCTTGCTCGCCGTCCGGCTTATCCAGGCGAATCGTGGTGTTCAGCGTGTCCACGTCCTTGAGTGCGTCTGCCAGCGAATCCTCGTTGACGCGATTGGCTGCCGGCGCTGAGTTTGGCCTGAGGTTGGCATTGATGATTCGAAACGGCCGCTGCGCGGTGTATGTCTTCGGACGCTGAATAAACCGTGGTTTTTTTGCTATTGTTTCGACATGTATCCGGGCTTGGCGAATAACGTGTTTGACGTTGTGCCCGAAATACCTGGGCAATGGCGGGGCAAGCGGCGCTGGCTGGGGCTGATTGATGGCCTGTGGCTGGCGCTCGTCGGTTCTGTTGAATAGCTGCGGCCATTGTGTATTGAATACATTGGCGTGACTAGGCAGGGGCCAAATCACTGCCAAAGAAAACATACAACTGACAACTCCAGGCTTCAGCATATAAAGAGAAATCCGCTTGATCGGCAAAAAATATTTCAACCGAACTTGTGCATTCAATTTTAATGCAAATAATAAAAAACAGAGGATTTTTAATAATATCAAGCAACTTACAACAAATTTCTGCTGTAAATTCAATGACTTTCTTCAGCAAAGCCGAAATATTGAATCAATTAAAACCGGCAATTATTAGATGATAATTTGCCAATGAGTGAATAAATAATCGTTCAATATTTCAACAATGTATTTAATATTTTGAATTAAATAGTTGTTGTAGACTTGTTTGTGTATATTAATTAACTAATAAATTAAATTATTCTCAAAGCTGCGCCTCTGCCATAACATGCCGTTCAGCATTTGACACAACAATTCCAGGCTGGACAAGCAATACCGCCTGTCAGGCCGCATACCCAGATGACTCTTGTAAGCAGACTTTGCCTCAGCGTTCGCCGTGACACAAGTGCATTTCTGTGTGTGTTTTTCACGCTGGTGGCATGTTGCCAGGCCATGGCCGCTGATTCACTCGGCGGTTTGCGTGCCAGCTATGCGATTGATCTGCCCGGCAGTCCTGTCAACAGTCGACTTTTGGCGGATGGCTTCACTGACATGCCGGATCAGCAAGTGTCGCTGGGTTTTCAAGATCAGCCCATTTGGATCAAAGTGCAAATTGATCCTGACCAAATACACGAAGATTTGGCTTTTCTGGTGATCACACCGCCGCGCCACGAACAGGTCACGCTGTACCAGGCCGGTACCGACAGCCGCGCAGCCACCGTGATCGAGAGTTTGCCTTCATTGGAAAAAGTGCTTTATTTCGCAGAATCGCAAAAAAACATATTCATGCTCGGCCGCCAGCGAGCCGACAACGTGTATTTTTTAAAAATAGAACCGTTCGGTCCTATGAATATACAGCTGCAACTAAAGAGCTCAGAACAACTTGAATCTGATTTCCACAACAAAGTATTTTCTCTTGGCGGAGCAGTTTTCAGCGCGGTTATCTTCATTTTGTTGACCGGTTTTTTATTCCGTATCAACCGGGAAATCATTTATCTTCACTTCCTATCGCATGTGCTCGCCAGTGTGCTGGTGTTTATCGCCACGCTGGGATTCGGTATCGGCACATTAAAAAGTTGGTTCAACTGGGATTTGAATCTGCAACTAGGCATGTTCATGATTTTGAACATCACCACCGGTTTTTTATTATTCAGCCATATTTTGAAATTGATGGCATTGCCTGGCTGGATAGCCAAATACCTGTATGGCATACCCATCATCAATCTGCTGTTTCTGCTCTGGTTCATGGCCAGCCATTCACAAACAGCTTGGCTGTATTCGACGGTTTTTGGGATAGCGTCTTGTCTGGTTTACGGCATGGCTTTTTTGCGCCTTTTTGACAAGCATTTGCGTGCGCAATGGGTGCTGGCTGTGTTTTCTTCGGTGATTTTTTTGCTGTTGTTATTGCTGATGCTGGCCTTGCTGGGTTTGTTGCCATTCTCTAGCCGCGTGCTGCAACCTAACACGCTTCGCATCGGTTTTTTACCGGTGATATTCGGTCTGATTTTCTGGTTTTACGAAGTGGTCAAACGCGAACGCTTGTCAGCCATAGAAATTGAAAAAGCCACCGAAGCCCGCACATTTGCACAGGACTTGAACCGGCGCAAGGCTTATGAAGGCTTTATGGGCATGTTGGTGCATGAAATCAAAACGCCTTTGTCGATTATTCAGATTGCTTCCATCTCACTGGGACGGCGGTTCAAAACAGCTTCCAATGAAGCCATGCGCATTGCACACATAGACAAAGCAGTGAATGACATCAACGACATATTGAACAAATGCGTGCAAGTCTCGGACATTGAAAACAACACAGTGTTTGTCGACAAAAGCCAGGTCAGCGTGGACGAACTGGTGGATGAGTTACAGGCTTTGTTTAAGTCAAGCCAAATTGAATGGAAATACTTGCCAGGCTTGCAGGTATATACCGACTACATCCTGCTGCGAACCATTTTGTCTAACCTGCTGTCCAATGCCTTGAAATACGCAGACAACCAAAAAGCCATTGTTTTTCGCTGCGACGAATCAAGCGATGCAGACCAGCATTGCCTCACATTTGCCGTCAGCAATGCGCTGGGATCTGCGGGCTCACCCGACCCGGCGCAGGTGTTCGAGCGTTATTACCGTGGCAGCCGAACCGGCAGTCAACCGGGTACCGGACTGGGCTTGTGGTTGTCGCAGCAGATTGCCAAGGTCATAGGTACTGACATTCGCATGGAATTGGAAAAAAACCTGATCCATTTCCATCTTTCATTTAGAGAACACGCATGAACAGCAAAAACATTTCCGTTTTGCTGGTTGAAGACAACATCACTTTGCGTGAAGAACTGTCGGATTTTTTGCGTGCCGAAGATTTTGATGTGCGTGTGGCCGGTGACGGACAGGAAATGAACCTGGCGATTGAGCAGCGCATGCCTGATATCGTCATACTGGATTTGAACCTGCCGCAAGAAGACGGCATCGCCATCACCAAACGCATGCGCTCGGCGCTGCCCGCCATTGGCATCATCATCTTGAGTGCCCGGGTACGCAGTTCAGACCGCAAAGACGGCTACGAATCCGGCGCAGACATTTACCTGACCAAACCGACCAACCCGATTGAGTTGGTCAGTGTGATTCAAAATTTGTACGGCAGACTCAAACCCGACACATCCAGACAGCCTTGGCTGCTTGATACCGTGAAGAACGCGGTTCAGACGCCGGACGGGACCACGGTCAGGATCACCGGACTTGAAACACTGCTGCTCAAAGAATTGATATTGCACGGCCGGTTTGCCACACACGATGATTTGATAGCGCACGTCGGCAATCCAGACAAGGACGAACAAGCCAATAAATTGCGTATTGAAGTGCTGATCAGCCGTTTGCGTAAGAAACTCAGTCTGCACATAGAACCGGCCTTGTTCATCAACGTATTGCGCGGCAAAGGCTATCAGTTGAAGATAGACATGGCGCTGAAAAACCTGGCTCCCGGTAAAACCGCCAGATAGCTTGACACGCGGCTTGTTCAGATCGTTTGTATTACTGCCTAAAATCGCTGTTTACCTTTTCGCCAGGAGCCCGCATGGGACGCACGCTTTACGACAAGATCTGGGATGAACACGTTGTCCACACCGAAGAAGACGGCACCTCGGTGCTTTACATAGACCGCCATCTGGTGCACGAAGTCACCAGCCCGCAAGCCTTTGAGGGTTTGCGCGTAGCCAAACGCCCGGTCTGGCGCATCAGCTCTGTGGTGGCCACCGCCGACCACAACACACCGACCACCGGCTGGGAGCTCGGTTATGACGGCATCACCGACCCCATCAGCAAAGCGCAAATCACCACGCTCGACGACAACATGCGCGAATACGGCGCAGCCGCCTACTTTCCTTTTTTGTCCAAGCGCCAAGGCATTGTGCACGTCATCGGCCCTGAAAACGGCGCTACCCTGCCCGGCATGACCGTGGTGTGCGGCGATTCGCACACTTCCACACACGGTGCATTTGGCGCGCTCGCGCACGGCATAGGCACCTCTGAAGTCGAACACGTTCTTGCGACCCAAACACTATTAGCGAAAAAAGCCAAAAACCTGTTGGTACAAGTCGATGGACAAGCCGCCAAAGGCATCACTGCCAAAGACATTGTGCTGGCCATCATCGGCAAGATAGGCACAGCGGGCGGCACCGGTTACACCATCGAATTCGGTGGCTCTGCCATTCGCGCACTCAGCATGGAAGGCCGCATGACTTTGTGCAACATGGCGATCGAAGCCGGTGCTCGCGCAGGCTTGGTGGCAGTCGACGAAAAAACCATCGCCTATGTCAAAGGCCGCCCCATGGCGCCCGGCACCGACCGGGTCAGCGGTAAGTTTGTCGGCGGCATCGAATGGGACCAGGCAGTCGCTTATTGGCAAACCTTGCATTCAGACGCTGACGCGCATTTCGATGCGGTCGTCACCCTCGATGCAGCGCAGATCGCACCGCAAGTCACATGGGGCACCTCGCCTGAAATGGTCTTGTCCGTGTTAGAGACCGTGCCTGACCCGGACAAAGAAAAAGACGCCAACAAGCGCGATGCCATTGAGCGCGCGCTGGCCTATATGGGCTTGCAACCCGGCAAAGCATTGAACGATGTGTTTGTCGACAAAGTGTTCATCGGTTCATGCACCAACAGCCGCATCGAAGACATGCGCGAAGCGGCCGCTGTCGTCAAACACCTGGGCCAAAAAGTCGCGGGCAACATCAAACTCG
>CANGCZ010000031.1 GCA_947452325.1 Comamonadaceae bacterium
CGCTGGGTGCGACCGAAGACCGTGTGGTCGGCGCGCTCGATCTGGAGCAAGCGCTCAGCCAAGGCGTGAAAGCGTTTTCGCCTGGCTTGCTGGCGCAGGCCAACCGAGGTTTTTTGTATATCGATGAAGTCAATTTACTGGAAGACCATCTGGTCGATTTGCTGATCGACGTGGCCGCCTCCGGTGAAAACGTGGTGGAACGCGAAGGCCTCAGCATCCGACATCCGGCGCGCTTTGTACTCGTCGGCAGCGGCAACCCGGAAGAAGGCGAATTGCGTCCGCAGTTACTTGACCGTTTCGGTTTGTCGGTGGAAGTGCGCACACCGCAAGACCTGGACCAACGCGTGCTTGTGATCAAACGCCGTGATGCGTTCGAGCGAGACCCCGAGGCATTCCGTCAAGCTTACGCGGCAGACAACCAAGCATTGCGAAACCATATTGTGAAAGCTCGCAAAACACTGGACAAAGTCGAAGCCGGTGACGACTTGCTACGCACTTGCGCGCAACTCTGCCAAAAGCTGGGCACCGATGGTTTGCGCGCCGAGCTCACGCTGATGCGCGCCAGCCGCGCCTATGCTGCGATACAAGGTAAAAAAACCGTTACCACGGCGCATTTGCGCGCCATCGCGCCACTGGCCTTGCGCCACCGTTTGCGCCGCAATCCGCTGGACGACACCGGCTCGGGCACGCGTGTGCAACGTGCGCTTGAGGAGGTGTTGGGCGCGTGAACTTGGCCTGGGACGACGCCTTGTGGGCTGCGGCCGCGCTCAGCGTCGACCCCTCAGGTTTGCGCGGGGTCTGGGTGCGTGCACCGCACGGGCCGGTGCGCGACCGCTGGCTGGCTGAACTCAACAAACTACAGCCTTTGCTGCGTCGGTTACCGGGTCACGCAGACAGCGAACGCCTGCTCGGCGGTTTAGACCTCGGCGCCACTTTGAATGCCGGTCGTGCCATTTACCAGCCCGGTTTGCTGCTGCAAACCACGCCCACGGTCTTGCTGCTACCTATGGCCGAGCGCCTGCCGGACGACACCGCCGCCATCCTCGGTCAGGTGTTGGACCAGGGTCAGGTCACCTTGGGCAGCAGCGGCGTGTCTCAAGACACGTTCATCGGTGTCGCTGCCTTGGATGAAGCATTGGAAGATGAACCCCCGTTGGCCGGTGGTTTGCAGGAACGGCTGGGCATCTGGCTGGATTTGCGTTCCATGGGCCGTGCAGGTGGCGAATCCGACGAAACCCGGCTGGTGCTGGACGCCTTGCCCGAGTTGGACTTGACCGCTGTGCGCGCCCATGCGCGGCAGTTGCCGGTCAGCGACGCCCAATTGTTGGCTGTGTGCCAAACCGCCATGGCGCTGGGTGTGGACAGCTTGCGCGCGCCCTTGGCGGCCATCACGTTGGCCAAAATCATGGCGGCTTTGCGTGGCAGTGACGCGGTGGAAGACGAAGACCTGGGGCGTGCAGCGCGTCTGGTGATCACACCGCGTGCCACCCGTCTGCCGCCGCCACCGGAGCAAGCACAGCAGGAACCACCACCGCCCGAGCCATCCGAAGCCGACAGCCCGCCAGAAAATCCTCAAGCCGAACCGCCGCAAGAACCAGAGTCGCCTGCGGATGCGCAGAACGAACCCGAATTCGAACCGGAACAAATGGCCGAGATGATGCTGGAAGCCGCTTTGGCCAGCCTGCCAGCAGATGTGCTGGCGCAGTTGGCCAGCCACAAACAACAGTCCGTGTCGGGCCGAGGACAAGGCCGCAGCGGCGAACGCAAAATGGGTTTTTTGCGCGGCACGCCCATGCCGCCGCGCCCGGGCAACCCGCGCCAAGGCGCTCGCCTGCATGTGCTGGCCACTTTAAACGCCGCCGTGCCGCGCCAAAAGCTGCGCCGCATCCCCGCCAATTCCAAAGCCCGACTGGCCATTCGTACCGAGGATTTCCATGTTCACCGTTACGCGGAAAACACCCCGACGTGTTTGATATTCGCGATTGACGCATCCGGCTCTGCGGCGCTTCACCGGCTGGCCGAAGCCAAAGGCGCGGTCGAGTTGTTGCTGACCCAGTCTTATGCCAGACGCGATCAAGTGTGCGTCATCGGCTTTCGCGGCACCACGGCGGAGGTGTTGTTACCGCCAACCAAATCCCTGGTGCGCGCCAAACGCAGCCTGTCAGGTCTGCCCGGCGGCGGCGGCACGCCATTGGCCAAGGCCATTGAGCAAAGCCTGCAAGTCGCGCTGGCAGAAAAACGCCTCGGGCATTCGCCCAGCCTGGTGATGTTGTCGGACGGCCGCCCGAACGTGACATTACAAGGCCAAGGCGGACGTGCGCAAGCGCTGGAGGAGGCACTCACTTTGGCGCGCCAGTGGCGTGGTCATGGCCTGCCTGCCATCTGGTTGGACACCAGTGCCAGACCAGACCCGCAGGCGCAGCAATTGGCCAAGGAAATGGGCGCACGTTACGTGCCACTGCCCATGGCCAATGGCAGCCGCATGGCGCAAGTGGTCCAAGCGGTGCAATCCGGTGGCCCCCTGCCCTCCAAACCGGCTGCGGTTTTGCCGGTCTGGCAAAAGCAAAGCGCCACCTCTTCCACCTCAGTGTGGCGCAATCCGGCGGCGAATTGAGTGCCATGGACTGGGAACAACAGCGCCACCACTGGCCGCACGCAGGGCTGAGCTGGTTCATTGAAGCAGCCGGTGTGCGCTGGCATGTGCAACAGGCCGGTAAGCAAGGACCTCGCGTGTTGCTACTGCACGGTACCGGCGCTTCTTCTCATACCTGGCGCGACATGCTGCTGCCGTTGTCAGCGCACGCGCAAGTGCTGGCCATCGATTTACCCGGTCACGGCTTCAGCAGCCTGGCTGAAGGGGATGGCATGTCATTACCGGGCATGGCCAAAGGCATAGGCAGTTTGCTCGAACACATGGGTTTTGCTACGCAAGCATTCATAGGCCATTCGGCAGGTGCTGCCATCGCCGCGCAAATGGTGCTGGATCAGGGCTTGCAACCACAGGTACTGATAGGCATCAACCCGGCATGGTTGCCTCTGCCGGGCTTGGCCGGTTTGTTGTTTCCACCGGCGGCCAAATTGCTGGCTGTTACCAGCTTGGTGCCGCAGTGGTTTGCGCGCCAGGCCAGCAGCCCCGGCGTACTGAACAAACTGCTGCAAAGCACCGGTTCGACGCTGGATGAACACGGCAAGTATTTGTACGCTCAACTCGTCGCCAGCCCTGCGCATGCGCAAGGCGCACTCAAGATGATGGCGGCATGGGATTTGTCACGCGGCGCGCACAAGTTACGGCAATTGCATTGCCCGGTTCGCATGCTGATCGGAGACAAAGATGGCACGGTGCCGCCTTTGCAAGCCCGACAGGCGCTGGAATTGCTTTCAGACGCTGAATCAGACATACGACCGGGTTACGGTCATCTGCTGCACGAAGAAGCGCCACAGCTTGCGATTGATTTCTGCTTGAATGCGTTGACCGCCACTCAACGCCCCGATGAGTCAGCGACAGCACAAATGCCCCTCACCTGACACTGAACATTCGCTAAAAAAAACTCAATGTCCCCTGAAATTGATACACAAAGAAAAGCTGGAAAAATTAGCCTACAAAATTACTTCTAGAATATGAAAAAGAGGTTAAATAAATGAAAAAAAACTATTACATCAATTTTTTAAATTTGCTCAAGGCGTTCGAGCCCACCGCAGATGAGGCATTGCTGGACCACACCTGCAAATTGATGCTCGAAGAAATTGCCATCGGCGTGTCCAACGACAAGCTGCTGACAGTCTCCGACATCATGGCTTTCAAGCACCTTGGCTCACCCGCCACCTTGCATCGCAAATTGGATATTCTTTTGAATACCAAATTGGTCGAATCCACATTCAAAGGCACCAACCGGCGCACCAAATACATCAATCTGACCGCCACCGGCCAAGCCTATTTCGAGCGTTTATCCAGCGCCATTCAGTTGGTACATGCCAACCAGCAATGATTTCCCGATTATTTTGGGACAACAAGGCCATCACCTACATGGCCTTGTCACTGGGATTTGGGGCTGTTTATGCACTGAACAACATGCTGACCGCGCCTTTGCTGCTGGCTCCAGGCGCACATTTGATCCATTTACCCAGCGGTTTTAAATTCTTACTTGTCTTGGTTTTCGGCGCTGTCGGCGCACTCAGCATTTTCACTGTCTCCTTGTGCGCGGCGCTGGGTTTTTATTTCCCAGGCCATCTGGCCCTGTCTCTTGAACTGGCCACGGCCAACGCACTGGCACCCTGGCTAACCAAACGGTTTTTTCTCGACCACGAGATGTTGCAAGATAACTTGAGCAACCTGAGTTGGAAAAAGCTGCTGGGCATGGGCTTGCTTTTTTCTTTGTTGAATTCCTCGCTCAACCAGCTCATTCTTTATTGGAATCAAACCATACAAAACATGGTCGACGGGTTGGCCATCATGCTGATCGGCGACCTCAGCGGCGTATGTCTGGTGACGGGTTTGATACGCCTGGGCTTGAATATCTTCAAAGCACAAAGCCGGAATTTATCCGGCTCTGACAAAAACTAAGCCTCAAGCGACCAACCGGCAAACGCCTGCCGATTGGTCACACCCGGGTCAGGTTTTGGCCATTCCCATCAAGTGCGCCATGTCTTTTAAAAATATTTTCACGTGCGCCATGGGTTTCTTGCGTTCGAGCTTTTTATTCATGTACGAATCAAACGTCAGTTTTTGAACATCCTTGTCTTCGCACATCTTGACAAAACTTTCGCGCCGCTTGTCGGTGCTGTACCAGAAATACTGCATGATGCCCAGCACCAGAAACACCGTGCCATGGTCTTTCATGAATCGTTTGCGAGCCAGCTTCAAGGCCTTGGTGTTGCCGGTGCTAAGCAACTCATGCACGGCCTCGGCCGCCAGACGCCCGCCAAGCATGGCGTAGTAAATGCCTTCGCCGGACGCCGGTGCAACCACACCGGCCGCGTCTCCGGCCAGCACGACATCACGCCCGTTGTCCCAGCGCGGCAGCGGCTTCATCGGCAAAGGCGCACCCTCGCGGCGTAACACCGTGGCTTGCTGTAAACCGGCGGCATCGCGCAATCGTCCGACCGCGCCTCGCAATGAAAACCCTTTGTCAGCGCTGCCTGTGCCCACACTCATGGTGTCGCCGTGCGGAAACACCCAGCCATAAAAATCAGGCGACAAACTGCCCCGGTAGTACACATCGCAGCGTGAAGGATCGGCATCGGTTTGCAGCATGTCTGCCGGGGTTTGCAATATCTCGTGGTAAGCGAACACGTATTTGGTTTTTTCTGCGCCTGGCACGGCTTGCCTGGCGACTTCCGACTTGGCGCCGTCGGCACCGACAATGCACAGCCCGCGTGTGCTGGCGGCAAAAGTCAAACCGTCATCGGTACGCACAGTGAAATGCACGCGGCTCACGCCGTCTTCGTCTCGCGTGAGTTTGTCAAACACCCCGCGCTGGCGCACAGCGCCGTGAGATTCGGCACGTACGCGCAACCATTCGTCAAACTGGTCACGGTTAACCATACCGACAAACCCCCCTTCGATGGGGATATCGACTTTTTTGTCCGCTGGGGAAACCATGCGGGCTGCACGCGCCTTGGCGACCAGCAGCTCATCCGGAATCTGGAAATCTTTGATCAAGCGCGGCGGTATGGCGCCGCCGCAGGGTTTGATACGCCCCTGTCGGTCCAGCAACAACACGCGGTGCCCTTGTAAAGCCAAATCATCCGCAGCGGTGGCACCTGCCGGGCCGCCGCCCACCACCACCACGTCATAGGTATCGTTTTGCATCATTTGACTCCCAATAAAAGCTCAGATTCACTCGAATTTGTCACGCCGTCACTCCGCTGGCATACCGCAGGGCAAACGCGCTGACCATCATGCCGGCCACCAACAAAGGCACACCGAACGCACTCAATCCCAAGGCTTGCTTGACCGGGTCTTTCATGAACCGGTTCATCAAGGGCACTTGCGCATAAATCAACAGCAAGACTGCCAGCGCGTAAGACCAGTCGCTCCAACGAAGCAACAAAGCCACCACCACCAACTGAGGTAACAGCATGACCCAGCAGGCCGTGCCGGCCGCGCGTTTGACACCGAGTTGCACCGGCAGCGACCACACGCCCATTTGCCGGTCACCCTCGATGGCTTTGAAATCGTTCAAGGTCATGATGCCGTGGGCCGCCAGGCTGTAGAGCAAAGCCATCGTCAGAACAGGTGCGCCCGGCAGTTCACCGCCGGACATGACTGCCGCACCGGTGATCCAGGCCAGGCCCTCGTAACTGAGTCCGCAAGCGGCGTTGCCCAACCAACCGTCTTGCTTGAAACGAAACGGCGGCGCGCTATATCCCCAAGCCAACAGCAATGCCAGCAAGGTGGCTTTGAAGCCCCAGGCACCCAGTTGCCATGCCCAAAGCAAAGACAAGCCGGTCCAGACAAAGGCTATGTACAAACCCCAGCGACCCGGGATGCGGCCTGAGGGTATCGGTCTTTGCGGCTCGTTGATGGCATCCACATGCCGGTCAAACCAATCGTTTACCGCCTGACTGGTGGCGCAAACCATGGGGCCGGCCAGCACAATGCCGCTGAAAATCAGCCATATATGTTCTGCCAGCGGCTGCCCCGAAGACACCACGCCACAAGCAAATGCCCACATGGGTGGAAACCACGTGACAGGCTTAAGTAGCTGTAAAACAGCGGCGGGCTGGGGGTAAGGCATCACCCCATTTTTCACATGACAAGCCGAAATGTCAATCTAAGTTGACGCTTTTTGACGGCGTCAAGGGTTTACTCTGAGTCAGTTTCAGAAACCATGCCGTACCTGTGTAATTTGACATACAAACTTTGGCGCGACAAACCCAGCATTTCGGCTGCGGATGCTCGGTTGTTGTGGGTCAATTCCAAGGCTGCTTGTATACACATGCGCTCAATCATGGTGCTGGTTTCACCGACGATGTCTTTCATGGGCATGCGACCGACCAGTTGCGACAACTGTTCGACAGAATCGGCCATGCCGGAGGTCGCGGATTTGTGCACGCTGCGCCCGATGTGTATGTCGCGGATGAAAAAACCGTATGTGGGCTGGTCACCGCTCAAAGTCACACCGGCCACATCGACAGGCATGAGCACGCCAACCGCGCTGCGTAACTCGGAGGCGAATCCGCGCAATATGCCGGATTGGCGCAGGTTATTGAGCAGCACACCCAAATCTACCGAGCCGCGAACCATGAAATCTTCCAGGTTTTTATCAATCAATTGACTGGTGGCGCTCAAACCCAGCATGCTGCAAATCTCTGTATTGGCTGCCTGCACTGCACCGCTGCGGTCGGTCACGACAAAGCCTATGGGCGCATTTTCCAAGGCATGTTGGAACCACTCGCTGTCCGTGGCCGGTGAATGGGCCAGGGAGGAGACAGCAGCGGCTTGCATGCGCAACAAAAATTGCGGTCCGCCTTCCTGCATAAACACAGAGACATGTAACTGACAATCCTGCTCGGCTTTCAGACTGCGTACACGGGCGCTCTCCATACGGCCAGAAGCTTGCGCGGCGCGCAACAAGGCTTCCAACGCTTCGCGCGATGAAGATTCAAAACATTGAACAATGTCTGCACCCGGCAAGCGCTTAACAATATCTTTGAAGACCAGTTGCGCCGACTGGTTGGCTTCCATGACCCGGCGCTGCGACACATCGACGACCAGCACCGGGTCGGTGACGGTCTCGAACAGCAAGCGGTAACGGGCTTCCATGTGACGCAAACGCAAGTAATCGCGTTCCATAGACTGGTGCGATTCGACCAGCCTTCGCTGCATCTGAGACACACCGCTCAAATCGCGTCCGAACACCCAGAACTGGTCTGTGTCTGCCTGGGGAAGTGCCAGCAATTGCAATGGCACATCCACTTCCCCAACGGTCAGATTGACATGCCGCCAGGCGCTGGCAGCATTTTTTTCTGGTTTGACTAGCAAATTTCGCAATTTGTCCTGGCTGTCAAGCGTGGCTTGAGAAGCCAAGGTTTTGCCTTGCCAGTCCTTGAGATTCAATCGCAGCAAATCCTTGCCTGAAACGGCGATGTCCAGCACCACGCCCTGAGGATCCAAGACCATGATGACATCTGATAAGTTGGTCAACAGGTTTTGGATTTGGTCAGCGGGTAAAGATAAAATATTCACTTTATGTGTAATTCTTGGGAAATGGTGTCACAAGGGGAATCTCTCCCTCTTGGTCAAAGGCTAAAGGAATGAACATTTTCCAAATGAAATGCATTTTACGCGCCATTTCACGACGGGTTGACACTCATCAAGATCGGGTTCTCCTGACAGCCGAGCTGAGTTGATTTTTTTGAATATGTTGAATTGCTTGCCATTGCGCCTGGTCCGCGTGCAAACAACCAAAATCTGCACCCAATAACTCGACCAGGTCTTCGCGCGAGCGCAACAACGGACCGCCGACCATGATTTGCACATGCGGGTTGCTGCATATTGGCCTGATGCGGGCAATGAGTTTTTTGATTTCAGGCACGTGTTTGTCCTCGGACACGGACAGGCCGATCAAATCCACCCATTCCGAGCGCACAGCACTCAAGATATCCTCCGCAGTGAACTGATTGGCACTGAAAACTTGCCAGCCATAACGCCTGAAATACTGAGACAAAATCAGCAAACCGAGTGAATGGTGTGAACCGGGAGGTTTGACCAGCAAAGCGCTGAGCTGGCTGCCTGAGGTTTGCTGGCTGCCGCCCATGACAAATTCGGCGCTCAATCCGTAAATCAATTGCTCCAACCGGAAAATGCCTTGGGTGACTTGAATAAAGTCGATGTCATCGTCAGCCCACCAGTCGTGAAAAAGCCGGGCAGCTTGGGGAATGGCGTCAAGATACAGGCTTTCAATGTCGTAGCCTTGGGTCAGCATGCTTTTGATATACATCTCAGCCTGAGAAGCATCTGCCGACACACAGGCTTTACCCAACTCCTCGCTGTGGCTGGCTAAAAAAGGGGTTTTGACGTAAACACGCGAAGTCGTATCCAGTAATTTTGGAATGACATGGGTCACCAAGGCCTGATGTAGAGGTCGTTTGATATCGGAATTGATCGAAAGTTCCACTTGACCTCATTTCTCAGGCCTAGGCCAACGGGTATTGACAACCGCTTAAGTGTCATGGTTTTTAGACACTTGAAACCTAGGGAAAACCCCTTATATGTCATCTTTAAATAACGTCAATTTAGGTTGACACATTGGGGTTCTGACTCTAAAGTCAATTCATAGCCATTGTCCACCCAAAGCCATGAATGAAGTTACGCAACCGAGCATCAGTGCCGGTTTGTACACCGCCGAAGAACGCGCCCGCCGAGATGCCACCATCTGGACGCCGGTGCAAGGCTTTCTGGCTGCTTTTCAGTTCATTGTGTTCGCCGTCAGCGTTTGTCTGATTGCCCGCTTCATGGTCACCGGCCAAGGCGAAACCGCTGCCGTCTGGTCGGTGGTGTTCAAAACCCTGGTGCTTTACACCATCATGGTCACCGGCTCCATCTGGGAAAAAGTCGTCTTTGACAAATGGCTGTTTGCCCATTCCTTCTTTTGGGAAGACGTGTTCAGCTTTCTGGTGCTGGGTTTGCACACCGCTTACTTATGGAGCCTGTACACCGGCAACATGGGAACTCGCCAGCAACTGTGGCTGGCTTTGGCTGCTTATGCGGCCTATGCCATCAACGCCGGGCAGTTTTTACTCAAGCTGCGCGCAGCCCGCGTGCAAGAGCGCGATACCTTGGCCATGCACCGGGAGTTGGCGGCATGAGCACCATCATCCCCATACACACTGACACTGCCGGTTGCGACCCATCACCAGTGATCACCACAGAGCGCGGCCAGCGCGAGGTGTTTTGCGGCTTGACCGGCATCATCTGGCTGCACCGCAAGATCCAAGATGCGTTTTTTCTGGTGGTGGGCTCGCGCACCTGCGCTCACCTGATCCAATCCGCCGCCGGTGTGATGATTTTTGCCGAGCCCCGTTTCGGCACTGCCATCATTGACGAACGCGATCTGGCCGGATTGGCCGACTGCAACGACGAGCTCGACAAAGTGGTCAATAAATTGCTGTCGCGTCGCCCGGACATACGCACATTGTTTTTGGTCGGCTCATGCCCGTCTGAAGTCATCAAGTTGGATTTGTCACGCGCCGCCGAGCGACTCAGCCGTCAATTCAACCCTGCTGTTCGTGTACTCAACTATTCCGGCAGCGGCATTGAGACCACGTTTACCCAAGGTGAAGACACCTGCTTGCAATCCATGGTACCGGTACTGCCTACTTTGCCGCCCGGCTCCAAGCAACGCCTGATGGTGGTCGGCACGATGGCAGACATTGTGGAAGACCAGATGCGCCGTTTGTTAACGGACATGGATATCAAACAAGTAGATTTTTTCCCGCCACGCAACAGCACCGCGTTGCCTGAAGTCGGGCCTGACACGGTATTTTTACTGGCTCAGCCATTTTTAGCAGACACCACCCTGGCTTTAGAGGCAAGAGGAGCCAAGCGGCTTGCCGCACCGTTTCCTTTGGGCGTCGAAGGCACAAGCGCTTGGCTTCAGGCTGCAGCGCATGCGTTCAATGTGTCTCAAGAAACCTTCGATAACGTCACCCGCGCAGCCAAACAACGCGCGCAAGCCGCACTGGCCCGCCAACGCAGCCAGTTAGAAGGCAAAAAAATCTTTTTCTTCCCCGACTCGCAACTCGAAATTCCACTCGCGCGTTTTCTGCACCGCGAAATGGGCATGGAGTTATCCGAAATCGGTACGCCTTATTTGCACCGCAAGCTGATGGCCGAAGAACTCGCCTTATTGCCTGCTGGCAGTCGTATCACTGAAGGCCAGCATGTGGAAAACCAACTCGACCGTTGCCATGCCGATGCACCTGACCTGGTGGTCTGCGGTCTGGGCTTGGCCAATCCACTCGAAGCGCAAGGATTGACCACCAAATGGGCGATTGAGCTGGTTTTCACGCCCATCCAAGGCTACGAGCAAGCCGCTGATCTGGCTGAGTTGTTCAGCCGTCCGCTGCGCCGTCGCATCAAACTCGCCGCCTGAGGAAGACACCACATGCAACTCACGCTCTGGACATACGAAGGACCGCCGCACGTAGGCGCCATGCGTGTGGCCACTGCCATGAAAGACGTGCATTACGTGTTGCACGCGCCGCAAGGCGACACCTATGCCGATTTGCTGTTCACCATGATCGAGCGTTTGCCACGCCGTCCGCCAGTCACCTACACCACGTTCCAAGCGCGCGACTTGGGTGGCGACACCGCCGAGTTATTCAAAGACGCAGCCCGCCAAGCCCATGCCCGCTTCAAGCCCAACGCCATGCTGGTCGGCGCCTCTTGCACGGCCGAATTGATTCAAGACGACCCGGGTGGTCTGGCGCTGGCGCTTAATCTGCCCATTCCTGTGGTGGCGCTCGAATTGCCTGCGTATCAGCGCAAAGAAAACTGGGGCGCATCCGAAACTTTTTACCATTTGGTGCGCGCTTTGGTGCCTGCCGGTCATAGCCGCACGCCAATTGAAGGCCGCCAGGCGGTTTGCAATATTTTGGGTCCGACCGCGCTGGGGTTCAGACACCGTGACGACATCAAAGAAATCCGTGGCTTGCTCGAAGAACTCGGCATCAAAGTCAATGTGGTCGCGCCCTTGGACGCTTGCGTGGCAGACATACGCCGTCTGCCAGAAGCCGATTTCAATGTGGTGCTCTACCCCGAACTCGGTCGTACCACTGCACAATGGTTGCAACGCAGTTGCGGCCAACCGTTCACCCAATGCATACCTTACGGTGTCAACGGCACGTTGGACTTCATCGCCGAGGTGCAGCAACTCGCCGGTGCGCCAGACCCGGCCCAAACCCGCGAAGCCTTCATGCAGTCTTCACGCGCGCGCTGGTACGCCAAGTCGGTGGACTCGACTTACCTGACCGGCAAACGCGTGTTTGTGTTTGGTGACGCCACCCATGTCATCGCAGCCGCGCGCGTGGCTCAAACTGAAATGGGTTTTGAAGTCGTGGGCATGGGCACATACAGCCGCGAATTCGCCCGTGAAGTGCGCGACGC
>CANGCZ010000032.1 GCA_947452325.1 Comamonadaceae bacterium
CCGCAGGTGAAGCCATCGGCCCTGATTTGTTCAGTTTTTACCGTTCTATCGGTATCAACCTCAAACAGTTGTACGGCTCGACTGAAACGGCGGTGTTTGTCTGTTTGCAACCGGACAACCAGGCGTATGCGGACACCGTCGGTGTGCCATGCAACGGCGTGGAAATCAAGGTGGCTGAGAACGGCGAAATTTTGGTCAAGTCTGCCGGTTTGCTCAAAGGCTATTACAAAAACCCCGAAGCCACAGCCGAGGTGTTGAGCGCTGACGGTTGGTACAAAACCAATGACGCGGGCTTCATCGACAGTCGCGGGCATTTGAAAATCATCGACCGCGTGAAAGATGTGGGCCGCATACAAGGCGGCGCTAACGACGGCGCCATGTTCGCGCCCAAGTACGTAGAGAACAAACTGAAGTTTTTCCCGTTCATCAAAGAAGCCGTGGCTTATGGCGACGGGCGAGACAGAGTTTGCGTCATGCTCAACATTGATTTCGATGCCGTGGGTAACTGGGCCGAGCGCCGCAACCTGCCGTATGCGGGCTATACCGATCTGGCGCAAAAACCCGAGGTCTACCAATTGATTTTGGAATGCGTGGAAAAAGTCAACGCCGATTTGTCTGTAGACAGCTTGCTTGCAGGTTCGCAAATCAGCCGCTTTTTGGTGTTGCACAAAGAGCTCGACGCGGACGACGGCGAACTCACGCGTACCAACAAAGTGCGGCGTGGCTACATCGCCGAAAAATACGCGGTGCTGGTCAACGCCTTGTATGGCGGTCTTGCGCAGCAATACATAGAAACCGCCGTCAAGTTTGAAGACGGACGCAGTGGCAGCGTGAGTGCTACCTTGAAGCTGTCCGACGCCAAAGTGTTCAGCGCTGTGGAGCGTGCCGCATGAGCAAACACATCGGTGAAGTCATTTTGAATGTGCAAAACATCTCGCTGAGTTTCGGCGGGGTCAAAGCTTTGTCTGACATCAGCTTTGATGTGCGCGAGCACGAGGTCCGCGCCATCATCGGTCCCAATGGCGCGGGCAAAAGCTCCATGCTCAATTGCATCAACGGTGTGTACACGCCGCAGCACGGGCAGATCACGTTTCGCGGCCAAACCTTCAGCCACATGGACAGCCACCAAGTGGCGGTCATGGGCGTGGCACGCACGTTTCAAAACCTGGCCTTATTCAAGGGCATGAGCGTGCTCGACAACATCATGACCGGGCGCAATCTGCGCATGAAGTCCAATTTGTTTTTGCAAGCCTTGCGACTCGGCCCGGCCGAGCGCGAAGAAATCGAGCACCGCAAACGGGTGGAAGAAATCATCGACTTTTTGGAAATTCAGGCCTACCGCAAAACACCGGTGGGACAACTGCCTTACGGTTTGCAAAAACGTGTGGACCTGGGCCGTGCGTTAGCACTCGAGCCGCAAGTGCTGTTGCTGGACGAGCCCATGGCCGGTATGAACGTGGAAGAAAAACAAGACATGTGTCGTTTCATTTTGGATGTGAACGACGAGTTCGGCACCACCGTGGTGTTGATCGAGCACGACATGGGTGTGGTGATGGACATCTCCGACCGCGTGGTGGTGTTGGACTACGGCAAAAAAATCGGCGACGGCACACCGGATGAAGTGCGCAACAACCCCGAGGTGATCAGCGCCTACCTTGGAACAGGACATTGACTGCCATGGGATTTTTTCTAGAAACACTGTTGGGCGGGCTGATGGCGGGTATGTTGTATTCGCTGGTGGCCTTGGGTTTTGTCTTGATCTTCAAAGCCTCTGGCGTGTTCAATTTCGCGCAAGGTGCCATGGTGTTGTTTGCGGCACTCGCGATGGCGCGTTTTTCAGAATGGTTGAACGCATCCGGTCTGGGCAACTTGTGGCTGGTCAACCTGATCGCGTTTGCCATGGCGGCAGCGGTCATGTTCTGCGTGGCCTGGGTGATCGAGCGTTTGGTGTTGCGCCAGTTGGTGAACCAGGAAGGCACAACCTTGTTGATGGCCACATTGGGCATCACCTACTTTTTAGAAGGACTGGGTCAGTCTTTGTTTGGCAGTGATATTTACAAGATCGACATCGGCATGCCCAAAGAACCGGTGATGGCTTTCGAGTCCACCTTCCCCGGCGGTATTTTGATCAACCAGGAAGATTTGATTGCAGCGCTGATTGCAGCATGTCTGGTGGCCTTGTTGTCGCTGTTTTTCCAGAAAACCAGTACCGGTCGCGCCTTGCGTGCGGTGGCAGATGACCACCAGGCGGCGCAATCCATCGGTATTCCGCTCAACCGCATTTGGGTGATTGTGTGGTGTGTGGCAGGTGTGGTGGCTTTGGTCGCCGGCATGATTTGGGGCAGCAAACTCGGCGTGCAGTTTTCCTTGGCGACGGTCGCTTTGCGTGCTTTGCCCGTGGTGATTTTGGGTGGTCTTACTTCCGTGCCCGGCGCCATCATCGGTGGCTTGATCATCGGTGTCGGCGAGAAACTGTCCGAGGTGTATTTGGGGCCGTATGTCGGTGGCGGCATCGAAATTTGGTTTGCTTATGTTTTGGCGCTGCTGTTCTTGTTGGTTCGCCCGCAAGGTTTGTTTGGCGAAAAGATCATCGACCGGGTGTAAGTATGTTCTACAGAGAAAACGGCCAATTCAAAACCAGCTACCAGGCGGATCAGCAGATCTTCCCGATTCTGCAAGACCGCTGGTTCATTGCTGCTTTATTGCTGCTGGCATTTGTCGGTGTGCCGCTCATCGCCTCTGACTACATGTTCAGTGCCATTCTCATTCCCTTCGTCATCATGGCCATGGCGGCTTTGGGTGTGAATATTCTGGTCGGTTATTGCGGCCAAATTTCATTGGGTTCGGGCGCGTTCATGGCGGTCGGTGCTTATGGCGCTTACAACTTTTTCGCGCGCATTCCCGGCATGCCGCTGATTCCTACGTTGATATTGGGCGGTTTGTGCGCCACGGTGTTCGGCATCCTGTTTGGCTTGCCAAGTTTGCGGGTGCGTGGTTTGTATTTGGCGGTGGCCACGCTGGCTGCGCAGTTTTTCGCCGACTGGATGTTTTTGCGCATCAAGTGGTTCACCTTGGACACGCCGTCCGGTTCGGTGTCGGTGTCCAACCTGCAAGTGTTTGGCTTGCCGATTGAAAGCGATTTGAGCAAATACCTGTTTTGCCTGAGTCTGTTGTGCGTGGTGGCTTTGCTCGCGAAAAACCTGGTGCGCGGCGCCATCGGTCGCGAATGGATGGCGATACGCGACATGGACGTGGCAGCGGCTGTCATCGGCATCCGCCCAATGTACGCCAAGCTCAGCGCGTTTGCGGTCAGCTCGTTCATCATCGGCATGGCCGGTGCGTTATGGGCGTTTATTTATTTAGGTTCATGGGAGCCGAGTGCTTTTTCAGTGGACCAATCGTTTCGCTTGCTGTTCATGGTCATCATCGGCGGCATGGGCTCCATCATGGGTGGTTTTTTAGGCGCTGCATTCATAGTGGTGCTGCCGATTTTCCTTAACCAGTTTTTGCCGGTGTTCGCCGCATGGTTTGGTTTCGCGATTTCAACCACCGTGGTGTCGCATGCCGAGTTGATGATTTTTGGTGCCATGATTGTTTGGTTTTTGATTGTCGAGCCGCATGGCTTGGCGCGTTTGTGGGCCATAGGCAAACAAAAATTGCGCGTTTGGCCGTTCCCTTATTGACAGTGTTGTTACCCGCATGTGTGAGTCAAATTTGAAGGAGACAAAGATGAAGAAATCCCTTTTGTTGTTATCAGCCTTGTTGGCAGGCATGGGCATGTGCGTGGTCACGCAAGCCCAGGCACAAGCCAAAGAACAGTTTGTTCCGGTGCTGTCATACCGCACCGGCCCATACGCGCCCAACGGCACGCCTTGGGCCAACGGCTTTGTCGATTATTTGAAACTCGTGAATGCCAAAGGCGGCATCAACGGCGTGAAGATCGCTTATGAAGAATGCGAAACCGGTTATGACACGGCGCGCAGCGTCGAGTGCTATGAGCGCTTGAAAAGCAAAAACCCCAGCTTTGTGCAAACACTGTCTACCGGTGCGACATTCGCCATCACTGAAAAAGCACCCGGCGACAAAATCCCGGTGCTGACCATCGGCTACGGCCGCAGCGAAAGCTCGGACGGCGCGGTGTTCAAGTGGAATTTCCCCATTGCAGGCACTTATTGGGTAGCCGCTGACACCATCGTGCAAGCCATCGGTAAAAAAGAAGGCGGTCTGGACAAACTCAAAGGCAAAAAAGTAGCCTTGGTCTACCACGACAGCCCGTTCGGCAAAGAGCCTATCCCCTTGCTGCAGGAACGCGCGCGTAACCACGGTTTCGAGTTGCAATTGCTGCCGGTCACACCACCCGGCGTAGAGCAAAAAGCCACTTGGTTGCAAGTGCGCCAGTCCAAGCCCGACTACGTGGTGTTGTGGGGTTGGGGCGTGATGAATTCAACCGCCATCAAGGAGGCGCAAGCCACGGGCTACCCGCGCGAAAAAATGTACGGCGTGTGGTGGGCCGGTGCCGAGCCTGATGTCAAAGACGTGGCTGAGGGTGCCAAGGGTTACAACGCTGTCACGATCCAACACGGCGCTGAACCTAACTCTGACATTGTCAAAGCCATGTTGACCCAAATCCATGGCAAAGGCCAGGGCACAGGTCCTAAAGAAGAAGTCGGACAAGTGCTGTATTTGCGCGGTGCCATGAGCGCCATGATTGGCATCGAAGGCATCCGTTCCGCGCAAGAGCGTTTCGGCAAAGGCAAGGTCATGTCCGGCGAACAAGTGCGTTGGGGTTTGGAAAACCTGAACCTCACCCAAGCCAAACTCGACGCACTCGGCTTCAAAGGCGTGATGCGCCCGATCAGCACTTCTTGCATGGACCACATGGGTGCGGCATGGACACGCATCCACACTTGGAACGGCAAGGCCTGGGAGTTCACCTCGGACTGGATGCAAGCCGATGAGCAGATTTTGAAACCGCTGGTCAAAGCCACCGCTGACAAATACGCCACCGAGAAAAAACTGACTCGCCGCACCGGCCAGGACTGCCAGTCCTGATCTGAAGCTTGCAAACGGACACCGCCATGAGTACGCCCCAGATTGTTTTGAATGTCAACGGCATCGAGGTCATTTACAACCATGTGATCTTGGTGCTCAAGGGCGTGTCTTTGCAAGTGCCCGAGCGCGGTATCGTGGCCTTGCTTGGCGGCAATGGCGCGGGCAAGACCACGACGCTGCGCGCCATCTCCAATTTGCTCAAAGGCGAACGTGGTGAAGTCACCAAGGGCAGCATTGAATTGCACGGCGAGCGGATTGAAAACTTGACGCCTGCCGACCTGGTGCAACGCGGCGTGGTGCAAGTCATGGAAGGCCGTCACTGCTTTGCACATTTGACCATCGAAGAAAACCTGCTCACCGGCAGTTACACACGCACCGACAAGGGCGAAATATCTGCCAACCTTGAAAAGGTTTACAACTATTTCCCCCGCTTGAAAACACGCCGCTCCTCGCAGGCGGCGTACACCTCGGGTGGTGAGCAGCAAATGTGCGCCATCGGTCGCGCTTTGATGGCCAACCCCAGTCTGGTGTTGCTCGACGAACCTTCCATGGGACTGGCACCGCAAATCGTTGAAGAAGTGTTCAACATCGTCAAAGATTTGAACCACAAAGAACACGTCACTTTTTTACTGGCCGAACAAAACACCCACATGGCTTTGCGTTACGCCGACTTCGGATACATCATGGAGTCGGGCCGCATTGTGATGGACGGCGCAGCCGCCGATCTGGCCAGCAACGAAGACGTGAAAGAGTTTTACCTGGGCATGGGCGGCGGTGAACGCAAGAGCTTCAAGGACGTGAAAAGTTACAAACGCCGCAAGCGCTGGCTTGCCTGAATATTTATGACCGACTGTTACGACACACTGGAAACGCGCGACCCGGCGCAGCGCGAAGCCGCTTTGTTGCAAGCCTTGCCAAAGCAAATAGCGCATGCACAGCAACACACACCGGCATTCGCTGAAATATTGAAAGGCGTGAACCCTGCTGCCATCACCTCGCGCCAAGCGCTGGCGGCTTTGCCGGTGACACGCAAATACGAATTGCTGGCGCGTCAGCAAGCGCAACGCGACACTGATGTGTTCGGCGGGTTCTCTGCTTTGTCATTTGGCAAAGCCATGCCTCGTGTGTTCGCATCACCCGGCACGATTTACGAACCTGAAGGCACACGCCCAGACTATTGGCGCGTGGCGCGCGCTTTGTTTGCCGCCGGGTTTCGTGCCGGCGAATTGGTGCACAACTGCTTCAGTTATCACTTCACCCCTGCGGGTTCCATCATGGAAAGCGGCGCGCATGCATTGGGTTGCAGCGTGTTCCCGGGTGGTACCGGACAAACCGAGCAGCAGTTGCAGGCCATGGCTGAATTGCGTCCGGCCGGTTATTGCGGCACACCGAGTTTTTTGAAAATCATCATCGACAAAGCGGCTGAAACCGGCGTGCCCTTGCCTTCATTGAAAAAAGCACTGGTCAGCGGCGAGGCTTTTCCACCTTCGTTGCGCGACTGGTTGGCTGAGCGCGGTGTCACGGCCTACCAGTGTTACGCCACGGCAGACATTGGTTTGATTGCTTATGAAACCGCTGCACGCGAAGGCCTGGTATTGGATGAAGGCGTGATTGTCGAAATCGTGCGACCCGGTACCGGCGACCCGGTGGCTGAAGGTGAAGTTGGAGAACTGGTGGTGACCAGTTTGAACCCGGATTACCCGTTGATTCGTTTCGGCACCGGTGACTTGACAGCGGTATTGCCAGGCGCGTGTCCGACCGGTCGCACCAACCAGCGCATCAAAGGCTGGCTGGGACGGGCTGACCAAACCACCAAGGTGCGCGGCATGTTTGTGCACCCGGGGCAAGTCGACCAAATCGTCAAGCGGTTTGCGCAGATCGGCAAAGCGCGCTTGGTGATCAGTGGTGAAATGGCACAAGACCAAATGCATTTGCATATCGAAACCACAGATGATCATGCTGAATTGATCGCCGCGGTCGAACAAGCAGTGCGCGACATCACCAAGTTGCGCGCCGAGATTGTGACGGCGGTACCCGGCAGTTTGCCTAACGATGGAAAAGTGATTGAAGATGCACGCAGTTACAAGTAATAGCTTTTCACCTGTGACTCAGCGCTTGAGCTGCGTGTCGATCAGCGCGGCCTTGCTCAAAGCGACTGCGGTCGCGCTCGGCGTGCTGGCATTCAGCTTTGCTGGCTCTGTGTCGGCGCAAACTTTCCCAGTGAAGGACAAACCCATCACCATCGTCGTGCCGTTCACCGCAGGCGGGCCAACCGACCGGCTGGCGCGCGACATGGCCGAGGCCTTGCGCAAGCCCTTAGGCGTCAGCAGCATATTGGTGGAAAACGTGCTGGGCGCAGGCGGCGCCATCGCCACGCAAAAAGTCGCACACGCCGTGCCTGACGGCCATACGATTTTGATTCACCACATCGGCATGGCCACCATGCCGGCGCTCAATCGCAACCCGGGTTTTCAGGTCGATACCGATTTCACTTTTCTGGGCATGATCCATGAAGTGCCCATGACCATCGTGGCAAGGCCCACCATGGAAGCCAATGACTACAAACAACTCTCAGCCTGGATCAGCAAGAACAAGGACAAAGCCAATCTGGGCAATGCCGGTGTCGGCTCGGCCTCGCACTTGTGTGGTTTGTTGTGGCAGGCGGCCATGAAAACCGAACTCGCCACCATTCCCTACAAAGGCGTGTCCATGGCCATCACCGATTTGATGGGCGGGCAGATTGACCTGTTGTGTGACCAGACCAGCAACACCATGGCTTACATCGATGGTAAAAAGGTCAAAGCCTATGCCGTCACCACACCAAAGCGACTCACACAGCCCACTTTCAGCAATCTGCCGACCATGCAGGAGCTCGGCGTCAAAGGCTTTCAGATCAGCATCTGGCACGGCGCCTACGGTCCCAAGGGCATGAGCGCAGACACCCAGGCCAAATGGAATGCAGCCATGCGCAAGGTGTTGAGCGATCCGGCATTCGTCAAAAAACAGCAAGACATGGGCGCAGTCATGATCACCGACAAACGCACCGAGCCTGAAGAGCACAGAAAATTCGTCTTATCTGAAATCAACAAATGGAGCCCCGTCATCAAAGCTGCCGGGGTGTATGCAGACTGATGATTCAACTGATTTTTATTTACCCTGACGGCCAGGAGCACGAGGCTTACGCGCAGAACGGTCAAACCTTGTTGAGCGCGGCGCAAGAGGCCGGTGTCGCGGGTTTTGTCGCTGAATGCGGCGGTAATTGCACCTGCGCCACTTGCCATTGCTATATACAAGCAGAGCACGCACAAGAGCTGTTTGAGCCCTCCGAAGACGAGCAAGCCATGCTTGGCTTTACCGCAGAGCCGCGTGAGCAGCACAGCCGTTTAGCGTGTCAAGTCATGGTCGAATATTTCATGGACGGTATGCGTGTTTACATGCCGGAGCGGCAGATTTAAAACGGCTTATTGCTTAAAGCGTTTGCGCGTCAAGTGCAGCGCTATCGCCCAGGCGGCTACTGCATAAGCCGTCAATATGCCTGTATGCAACAGCACATGCTCTGGCCATTGGTCCATGAACAGCGGGCGTACCAGCGCCACCGCCTGCGTGAGTGGCAGCGCCTGGGCCACCCACCGCACTGTCAACGGCAAATTGTCCAGCGGGAAAAACACGCCACTCAAAAACATCATCGGTGTCAAAAATAAAGTGAAGTAATAGGTGAAGAAGTCATAGCCCTTGGCCAAGGCATTGAAGATCAAAGCCAGGCAACTGAAAGTGATGCCCACACCCAGCAAAATAGGCCAGGCCAGCAAGACTTTCCAGCTCTGCACAATGCCTAAGCCCAACATCACGCACAAAATCGCGCTGACCGTGAACACCGCTTTGAATGCAGCCCACAGCATTTCTGCCAACAGCACATCATCCAATCGCACCGGCGCGTTCATGATGCCGTCCCAGGTTTTTTGCACGTGCATGCGCGAGAAAGCTGAATACAGTGCTTCAAACGTGGCAGCGTTCATGGCGCTCATACAGACCGAGCCACTGGCGAGAAACACGATGTAAGCCACCTTTTGATCGCCGAGTTGCACTTCCCCGACCAATGCCCCTAAGCCGTAGCCAAAAGCCACCAGCCACATCAACGGTTCGGCGATGTTGGCGATCAGACTGGGAATGATCAATTTGCGCCAGACCAGAAAATTGCGTAAAAACACAGGCCAGAATCGCAAGCGCATCAGCCTCCCTCGCGGATTTGCCGCCCGGTCAGTTTCAAAAACAAATCCTCTAAGTTAGCCGGTCGGTGCAAGCTGCGAACACCGGGATAGGCGGAGAGCGCTTGCAACAAACTTGACGCAGTTTGTGTATAGAAAAACACGGTGTCGCCGCTGACCTCGACGCGTTGCGCCAGCGAACGCAGCGCACCTTGAGACAAGGCTTTCGAGTCGCCGCCATAGACCTCGACCACGTCCGGTTCCAAATGCTCGGCAATCAGGTCGCGCGGCTTGCCCTCGGCAATTTTGCGCCCGTGGTCTATCACCAGCAAGCGGTCGCACAGACGTTCGGCTTCATCCATGAAATGGGTGGTCAGCAAAATCGATTTGCCTTGTTGCAACAGTTGTTGCAAACGCTCCCACATCAGGTGCCTGGCTTGCGGGTCCAGCCCGGTCGTGGGTTCGTCTAGCAGCAAAAGTTGCGGGTCGTTGATCAGCGCACGTGCCAGACTCAATCTGCGCTTCATGCCGCCGGAGAGTTCGCCGGGTTTGGCGCTGGCTTTGTGGCTCAAGGCGGCGAACTCCAGCAAGGAAGGAATGCGCGCATCAATGTCGGCGCGTTTCATGCCGAAATAACGGCCGTACACCAACAGGTTTTCTGCGCAGGAAAAATCCGGGTCCAGGCTGTCGAATTGGCTGACCACACCCAACCGCGATTTGATAGAAAGCGCCTGCTTGGGCATGTCTTCACCAAAGATGGTGACACTGCCGCTATCGGCCGCAGTCAGTCCCAGGCAAATGCGAAAGGTGGTGGTTTTGCCCGCACCATTAGGGCCAATCACACCCAAACATTCGCCAGAGTAAAGCGCGAACGACAGGTCATCTACCACCAAGTTGTTGCCAAAGCGTTTGTTAAGGTGTTCGCAGTGCAACTGTGCTGGTTTCATGGGGAACCGAAGAAAGAATGCTTGTATTGTGCCTTGAGGCCCAAGGCGCAGTCGGTGCGCAATGACGAGACCTGTGAAAGCGAGTTGAAAAAGTTCAAGCCCGGACCGATTGAATCAGTTCATCAGTGGTATAGTCTTAACCCTTATGGCCCGGTAGCTCAGTTGGTAGAGCAGCGGATTGAAAAAAATCCACCGGCGCTAAAACTTCAGCATTAATGGCAGCTGCAGCACGAAGTAAAAACGGTGTGTTTTACTCTGTGCGAAAGTTCGCAGCTTAGCTCCAACCATTCCAAAAAAGTTTAGAAAAAAATACAGTGGCATTGGCACGCCTGCTGCGTTTGTAATTAACACAATGAGTTGAAGTGTCGTTTCTAACGACGAGCAGTGTTGGGCAATGGCGGCGAGAAAGTATTTTTGCTATGCCTGTCGTCCGTGTCGTCGAAAGATTTTTTCTGTACATATTTCGGCGCAATACCCGCTGTTTTGACGCTCTTTAGCGAATTGGGCAGTGCCTGCGCTGCTAACTGTTGAGCGTTGGGCTGTACTGACGCTGTGGGCAGCGAGGCTGGGGCTACAGGCTTATTGGCTATGGGTGCTGCTGGGTTGGCAGTAGGGTTCGCCGTCGGCACTGAGTTTTTGTTGGGGGTTGGCGAAGGCGGCTTGGGGGTGGGCACTTTGGGCAAGCTGGGTATGGGACGAGCGCCTCGCACCCCACGCTTTGCTTTTGGCGCACTCTTTCTTGCTGCTGCAGCTGCTGCGTCGCGCTGTTGTTGAACTTTCTGCTGCTGTTGAAGCGACTGCCAAACGCTGTTGCTAACAAGCTTCCACAAGTCGATTTGCTCTTCAGCACTGGCTATTTCATTTATTCGCACGACTGCTCCCTTTCATTTATTTAGTCGCAGTCGTGCCTTTCTTTGGTTATTTCTTAAAGCCGTCGCGTAGCGTTGCACTAGCTGCTTCAATCTGCGAGTCCAATTCGCCCGCGTCTACTGCTTGTCGAATAGTTGTGAGTGCCGCCGTCAACTCTGTTAAGTCCGCACACTCAACAGCATTTGACTTTGGAGTGAGAGCAATAACGCGAGTGCCGTATCTAACACTCAACGCGAGCCTACCGTTTGCTTGTGCCCACCACCACTGACGCACAACAGTTTCAACTTCAACACTTGCACGGCTACCGTCGGCGCCTTTGAATGTTTTGAAGCGACGCTTTGAATACTGCCCACCTGCTGCTACTGCTTTAGCCAGTTCAATTTGTTCCCACAGCTTTCGACTCAACTTGTTGCGTCGCAATTGAGTTGGCGAAATTGAATTTGATTTTTTCGCGTTAACGAGTTTGAGTGTTGCGAGTACTGCCATTCCATTCTCCGTTTAGTTTAGGAAGCACTACTTTATTTTCAGAACATTCGAAAGAGCAACCGCGTTCTACCTC
>CANGCZ010000033.1 GCA_947452325.1 Comamonadaceae bacterium
ATCTTGCCGGACTCTTTGTCTTCTTCCTCGTCGACTTCTTTGCCGTAAATCGCTTGCCAGCCCGGGTCGATGAGTACGCGCCCGGTGGTTTTGAAATGGTGGTCTTTGCCTGCGACCGACACCTGGCTGATGCGCGTGGTGTCCATGAATTGCGCCGCCGGGTAAAACACAGCGATGAAGCGGCGCACCACGAAGTCGTAGAGTTTTTGTTCTGCATCCGACAAACCGCTGGGGGCTTCCAGTGTGGGAATGATGGCAAAGTGATCGCTGACCTTGGCGTTATCAAACACCTTTTTGGTCGGCTTGATATAGCCCTCGGCGATGGCGGTTTTGGCAAACGGTGCCAGGTGCCCCATGCTGCTTTTGGCCAGCATTTGCATGGTGTCTTTGACGGTTGGTAAATAGTCTTCGGGCAAATGTCGTGAATCGGTACGCGGGTAGGTCAGCGCTTTGTGCCGCTCATACAGGCTTTGCGCCAGCGACAAGGTGGTTTTGGCAGAGAAACCAAAGCGCCCGTTGGCCTCGCGCTGCAAACTGGTCAGATCGAACAAACCCGGGCTGCCTTTGCTGCTGGGTTTGCTTTCCTCGGTCACGGTGGCGGTTTGTTTGCGCACGGCATCTGCAATCGCCTGCGCTTCGGCCAGCGTCCAGACCCTGTCTTCTTTTTTCTCGGCGTCGTCCGCGTCTTTTTTGTGTTGCGGGTTGAACCATTTGCCCGCGTAAGTGCCGGCCTGCGCGCCAAACTGTGCATGGATTTCCCAGAAGTCGCGGCTGACAAACTTGCGAATCAATTCTTCGCGCTCGACCACCACGCTCAAGGTGGGCGTTTGCACGCGTCCGACGGTGGTGAGGAAAAAACCGCCGTCGCGTGAATTGAACGCAGTGAATGCACGCGTGCCGTTGATGCCGACCAGCCAGTCGGCCTCGGAGCGGCTGCGCGCTGCATCTGCCAAACCTTGCATTTGCGCGGCGGTACGCAAACTGCCGAAGCCGTCGCGTATGGCTTGCGGTGTCATGGATTGCAACCACAGGCGCTTCACCGGTTTGTCCAGAGACTTCTTGCCGCCTGCGTATTGTTCAATCAAGCGGAAGATCAACTCGCCTTCACGGCCCGCGTCACACGCGTTGATGATGGCGCTCACGTCTTTGCGCTTGGCTTGCTTGACCACGGCGGCCAGGCGCGATTTGGTTTTCTCGACCGGCTTCAAATCGAAATACGGCGGAATCACCGGCAAGTGGGCAAAACTCCATTTGCCGCGTTTCACATCAAATTCTTCAGGCGCCTGAATTTCCACCAGGTGACCTACCGCGCTGGTGACCACATAGGTGTCGTTTTCGAAATGATCGTCATGCTTTTCAAATTTGCCCGCACTCGGTGTGAGCGCTTTGACGATGTCTTGCGCTACTGAAGGTTTTTCAGCGATGACCAGTGTTTTACTCATGAACATATTCCTTGCATACAATCGGCTTTCTCGCGCGCACGCGCACGCGCACACGTACGTATTCAACTTACCAGAGTTTTCAACTTGACCTCCCCCATCATCGCACCCGCCAATGGCAAACGCATTGAAGTCCGTAACTCAGGCGTTCACGGCAAGGGTGTGTTTGCCCTGGTGCCTATCGCCAAAGGCGAAATCATCATTGAATACACCGGCGAGGTCATCAGTTGGAAAAAAGCGCAAAAACGCCATCCCCATGACCCCAGCGACCCTAACCACACGTTTTACTTTCACGTCAGTAAAAAAAATGTGATCGATGCACTCTACGGCGGCAATGACGCGCGTTGGATCAACCACGCTTGCGCGCCGAACTGCGAAGCCGACGAGGCCGGTGGACGTATTTTCATACGCACGCTGCGCAAGATCAAAGCCGGTGAGGAACTGAATTACGACTACGGCCTGGTCATAGACGAGAAATACACGCCCGAGTTGCTGGCTGAATACCCTTGTCGCTGTGGCGCAGCGGTGTGTCGCGGCACTTTGCTGTCGCCCAAAGACTGAATCGCTTTCTCCCTCTGACGGCCGCACTGCCATGCCTGCCCCCCGCCTGACCGAGTTGACGTTGCAGGCCTTGCAAGCGCCACTGGCGGTACTGGACAGCCAAGCCCGTGTCGAACACCTGAGCGACATAGATTCCACCAACACCGAACTCATGCGACGCGCCCACGCAGGTGATACGCGCACTTGTTTGTTGCTGGCCGATACGCAAAGCGCCGGGCGCGGCCGCTTGGGCCGCCAATGGCACAGCCGCGCGGGCGATGCCTTGCTGATGTCTTTGGGCGTCACACTGGCGCCGCAAAACTGGTCAGGTCTGTCCTTGGCGGTGGGTTGTTGTTTGGCCAAGGCTTTGGACCCAAGCTTTGACAAGGGCATGGGTTTGAAATGGCCTAACGATTTGATGCTGGCGCCGTGGGATGCGCCACGCAAACTCGGCGGCATATTGATAGAAACCGTGCTGCGTCAGGGAGACGCTGCTCAAGCCCGCTTCACGGTCATAGGCATAGGCTTGAACCTGGCTGTACCGCCTGCGTCTGACTACCGCACCGAGCCTGCGGGCTTGCACCAGGTGCTGGGGCCGCAGACCACTGCGCAAGACGTGATGCTGAACATACTGCCATGTCTGGTGCAGGGATTGAACCGTTTTTGCGCCCTGGGCTTTGCTGCATTCACAGATGAATTCGCCCGCCGCGATGTCTTGGCCGGGCGCGAGCTGCAACTGAGCAACGGGGTCAGCGGCACAGGTGCCGGGGTGGACAGCCAAGGCGTGCTGTGGTTGAACACGCCGGGCGGGCGTGTGCCGGTCAGCAGCGACGAGGTCAGCGTGCGCGCAGCGGGGGCGGCATGAAGCACTGGCGCAGGTGGCTGACACTGCTGTTGGTATTGCTGAATCTGGTTTTTGCGGCCTGGGTCAGGGGCTACCTGCAGCCCTGGGGCTGGCAGCCTAACGATCCGCGTGAGCCGCTGCGTTTGCAACAGCAACTGCGGCCCGAGGCTTTGCAACTGATGCCGCCAGATCCGCGTCAGTGAGCGTTTGCAAAAAAGCCAGCAAATCGTCTGTGTCCTGCTCGCTCAATCGCGGGCGCTCGCCGGGTTTGCGGTCATACGGTGCTTCGCTGCGGTTGACATTGCCCCGGTACCGTGAAGGCAGGTCGTTGAACACCGGGCCCTTGCCGTACCAAAGGCGGGCATGGGTGTCTCGCGTGGCGTAAAACGACAGCACCTCGCGCAAATCAGTGATGGCTGCGTTGTGAAAAAACGCCCGCCGTACAGCGACATTGCGCAATGACGGCACTTTGAAAGCGCCGCACAAGCTGTCAGCCCTTACATCCGCTGGCAGCAAGCGGTTCTGGCACAAGCCCAGGTCGTGGCCCGAAATGGGCTGGTGAAGGCCCAAGCCGGGGTGGCGCGGTACGCCCAAGTTGTCGTAGCTGTTGTCGGTGAACAGCGGCGGCAAGCCATCGGCCCCGGCTTCTGCGGTGTGACAAGCGGCGCAATTGCCTTTCTCTTTGTCTTTGAACAAAGACCAGCCGCGTTGCTCTGCATCGCTGAATGTCGCCCGTCCCTTCATGACCCGGTCAAACTTGCTGTCAAACCTGTGTAAATCCGGGTCTTCTTTTTGGTAGGCGGCAAGCGCTTCTGCCATGGCAGCAAACGCAAGCTCAGGTTGTTGCCAGATCGCGGCACCGTTCAAGGCAGTGAAACGTGCGGCATACGTCGAGCGCGACAGCTTTTGCACCACCGACGCTGCATCTGGGTTGGCCATTTCCAGCGGATTCAAAAAGGGTTGCATGGCCTGAGCCTGCAAGCTGGCCGCGCGGCCATCCCAGAAAAAACCGCCCGAGGCCTTGCCCTCTTTGTCAAATGTCAAAGCGCTGCGGGTGTGCACATAGCGTAGGGAGGGCACATTGCGCTGTCCCTGGGCCTGCATGTCCGGGCCGCCTGTTTCAATGCCACTGGCAGAAGCGTGTCCGAATTCAGCCCGGTGGCAAGTCGCGCAAGATTGCCGCCCGGAGGCCGACAACGCAACATCGTGAAAAATGTCGTGACCCAAAGCCGCCAGTGGCGACAAGCCGTGATGGCGCGGCGCCGGGTTCAGCCACAGCACCAAGGCGCCCAAGCCCATCGCTAAAGCCATCGGCCATAGCTTGAGCATGCGCCCCGTTGGCGCGCGGGCTTTGTTGTATGAGGAGAAAAAGGACACAAGCCACTTTCAAGAACAAGGGCTGTATCATATCAAATGAGAATTATTCGCGTTTAGGGTATTACCTGCCCCGGTCAAAAGCTTCAGAAAATTCAACCTCAAGATCCGGGTCGCCTGGCAGGCCCTGGTAGTGCAATTTGATCTTCATGCCTGCGCGCGGGGGCTGCGGCGGTATGAGGCTGCCCAGGCTCAAGAGATCACCTGGCTTGAGTGTGATGCCTGCCTGCTTCAAAGCCCGGGCCAGAAGGATGGCGGCGTGCAGGGGGTGGCCCATCAAAACATCGCTGCGGCCTGAGCCGAGCACTTGCCCGTCTCGGCTTTCATCCACCATGGTGACGCTGAAAGCGGCCAGGGCGTCGGCAAACGACTGCGTGGCTTGCACAGGCAGTTCAGCACCCTTGATGCCGCCGCGAAATGAAAGATTGGTGGCAAGCCGCTCGTTGGCCGTGAGTGGCCCGGGCAGCATCTGATCGCTGAGTTCCATGAAAGGGATGATGGACTCCAGGTGTTCTAAGGCTTGCAACGGCGTGGACGCATCCGCCAAACCCGCGTCTTTCACCTCCACCATCAAATTGGCATCAAAGCCCGGATAAGCACCGAAATTGGCAGGTATAACGGCAATGATGTCAATCAAATTACGCTCGTACATGAAACCCCAGCGCGGCAGTTCGTTCTGGCTGTTGAGGGAGGCTTGCGTGGCAAAGCCGAGCTTGTAACCGCTCAATGCGCCCAGGTGTTTAGGCAGTTGTGTGGCCAGCTTGAGTTTGGCGCATTCGGCGTCTTCGTCACTCAAATCCGGGCCGAAACCGGCGGCGGGAATGCCCTTGGCATAAGCCGCCACATACAAGGCGATGGCTGCATCATCCGGGCACGCAGCTTGTGTCTCAGCGATGAATAAAAAACAAAAAACGCAGCAAGCGATGCGCACCGGCAGTCGGCAAGCGAAGGCGGAAAAAAATTTCATTGGGGATGGAATTTAACGCTGAATTTGGCGCCGGGGGGTGTTTGGCCGGGGTGGGTCTCGCTCAAGCTCACGCTGGCTTGGTGTTTTTCGGCAATTTCGAGCACGATGGGCAAGCCCAAACCCGAACCGTCGGCTTCAGTGCCCAGCGCGCGGTAAAACGGTTCAAACACCCGCTCGCGCTCTGCCTCGGGTATGCCGTTGCCGGAGTCTTCCACTTGAATTTCCCAGCCGCTGTGGGTGTCGCCGCATACCCGCGCGGTGACCACGCCAGGGTGCGCAGCGCTGGAAGGCGTGTAATGGATGGCGTTGTCTATCAGGTTGCGCACCATTTCTTTGAGCAGCGTCGGGTTGCCCGCTTGCAAGGCCAGTCCGGGTTCCGGGCCTTCAAAGCCCAGATCAATTTGTTTGTCCATGGCGCGCGGCAATGAAACTTTGACTACCTCCATGGTCAGCAAAGCCAGGTCGCAGGTCTGCACGGCCATGCCGCTGCCGCTGCTTTCGGCGCGGGCCAGCGCCAACAATTGGTTGACCGTGTGCGTGGCGCGCATGCTGGCGCGCCCGATTTGCTTGAGCGACTGTTTCAAATCCTCTGCGTTGGCGTCGCTGCGTTGTGCCAGATCCGCTTGCATGCGCAAGCCCGCCAGCGGGGTTTTAAGCTGGTGCGCGGCATCGGCGAGAAAGCGTTTTTGCGTGGCGATGGAGTGTTTAAGTCGCCCCAACAAATCGTTGACGGATGACACCAGCGGCATCACCTCGGAAGGCACCGCTGTTTCGTCCAAGGGGCTCATGTCGTCCGGTTTACGCTGGCGTATGCGGTCCTCTAATTCGCTTAAGGGTTGAATTCCGCGCGTCAGCGCCAGCCAGACCAGCAAGACTGCCAGCGGCAGGATGACAAACAAAGGCAGCATCACACCTTTGATGATTTCGTGCGCCAGCACCGAACGCTTCTCCAGCGTCTCTGCGACTTGCACCAGCGCCGGGCGTGCCTCGCGTGGATGGACCCGCACCCAGATGTACGCCACACGGAGGGGCGTGCCCGCCATCTGGTCATCGCGAATACGCAATTCGTTGGTCACCAGTTTTTCATCGTCCTGCGGCATGGGCAGACCGGCTTCACCGTCCAGCAGTTCACCGTTGCCGCCCAGCACCTGGTAGTAAACGCTGTCGGTTTCATCGGCGTGCAAAAACTCACGGGCGGACGCCGACAAATGAAAACTCACGGTGCGTTCATCGCTTTGCACCAGTTGCGCCAGCGCCTTGGCGTTGTGTCCCAGGCCACGGTCAAACGGCACCTTGGCAATGCCTTCTGCGACCAGCCAGGTCAAACCGAAAGTGATGGGCCACAACAGCAGAAAAGGTGTGAGCATCCAGTCCAGGATTTCGCCGAACAGCGAACGCTGGCTGCGTTGAAACAGCTTCACCATGGGGTGTGAGACATCAGGTAGCGGGGGGAATGATTTTTTCCAGGCAATAGCCCAGGCCGCGCACCGTGGCGATACGGATTGGGCCTTTTTCTATTTTTTTACGCAAGCGGTGTATGTAAACCTCGATGGCGTTGTTACTCACCTCTTCGCCCCATTCGCACAAACGCTCGACCAGTTGGTCTTTGCTGACCAACCGGCCCACGCGTTGCAGCAGCACTTCCAGCAAGCCGAGTTCGCGCGCGGACAACTCAACCATGCGCCCGTCTATGGTTGCCATGCGCCCGGCCTGGTCGTAGACCAGCGGGCCGTGTTTAATCGTGGCGGTGGTGCTGCCCATGCCTCGGCGAGTCAAAGCGCGCACACGGGCTTCAAGTTCCTGCAAAGAAAACGGCTTGGCCATGTAGTCGTCGGCGCCGTAATCCAGGCCTTTGACGCGCTCGTCCACGCTGTCAGCAGCCGTCAGTATCAGCACCGGCATGCTGTTGCCGCGCGCGCGCAAACGTTTCAACACTTCCAAACCGTGCATTTTGGGCAGGCCCAGATCCAGAATGAACAAATCGAATTCGCTGGAGGTCATCAAGGCGGCGTCAGCTTCGGTGCCGCTGGCCACGTGATCGACGGCAGCACCCGAGGCACGCAAGGTGCGGAGCAAGCCATCGGCCAGGACCTGGTCATCTTCGGCGATCAGTATGCGCATGAACCGTCTCCCGGGGTATAGCAAGGCTGCTGGGCGGATTCTAGGTGCAGCCGCCGCAGGGAAAAGGCCTGAGAGTGCATGACCTCGGGTTAACGATAGGCATTCCCGTAGGCCTCCAAGCCCAAGCTGACCACGGTGGCGATATCCGCGCCCACCTCCTGCTTGAATTCTTCTTCGGCCTGGGCTACGGCTTGTTCAAAGCTGTGTAACCAGTCAAGACCGTCAGCGGTGAACACGATGCGTTTGGCGCGCGCGTCCAAGCCGTCGGGCTCGCGCCGCACCAGTCCCCAGGCTTCGCATTGCGTGACCAGGTCGCCCATGGCTTGTTTGCTCATACCGGCCATGTCGGCCAGTTCGGTCAAGCGCGCGCCGCTCAACGGTAAATGCCGGGTGATGTGAATCTGCGCTGCGCTCACCTTGTCGCGTGCCGCCAGATGGGCCAACGCCAAGGGCACATCAATGTGTCTGGCCATCAGCGCCAGCACCCGTTCGTCAAACCGGCGCATGGCGTGGCCTAGCAGTCGCCCCAGGTGCGATTGGCGCCAGTCCATGGCGGAAGAAAGCAGGTTGAAATCCATGCCTATATAGTAAGGCAAACTGACCAAAAAAACTATTTACAAGTTTTGATAACGCGGATAAAGTACTGTTCAAGCATCCAGCCTGTGTTTCAAAACAGTGCCAGATAATCTTTCTAAACCATTGTCATCAAAGGAGTTTTCCATGGACAACGTGAAAAGCATCGCCGCCGCCGGTGAAAAAGCCAAAGCCCTGCAAGCCGCACTGGCGCAAATCGAAAAGCAGTTCGGCAAGGGCACCATCATGCGTTTGGGCGAAGGCGAGGTCATCGAAGACATACAAGTCGTGTCTACTGGCTCGCTGGGTTTGGACGTGGCGCTGGGTGTCGGCGGTCTGCCGCGCGGTCGGGTCATCGAAATCTACGGCCCTGAGTCTTCAGGCAAAACCACACTCACATTGCAAGTCATTGCCGAAATGCAAAAAATGGCCGGCACTTGTGCGTTTGTGGATGCCGAACACGCACTCGACGTGCAATATGCGCAAAAGCTCGGGGTCAATTTGCAGGACTTGCTCATCAGTCAGCCCGACACTGGTGAGCAGGCGCTGGAAATTGTCGACAGCTTGGTGCGTTCAGGTGCGGTCGACCTGATCGTCATCGACTCGGTGGCGGCGCTCACACCCAAGGCCGAGCTAGAAGGCGAAATGGGTGATTCACTGCCCGGTTTGCAAGCGCGCCTCATGAGCCAGGCGCTGCGCAAACTCACCGCGCACATCAAGAAAACCAATTGCACGGTTATCTTCATCAACCAGATTCGCATGAAGATCGGTGTCATGTTCGGTTCCCCCGAAACCACCACCGGCGGCAACGCACTCAAGTTCTACGCATCGGTTCGCCTAGACATCCGCCGCACCGGCACCATCAAAAAAGGGGAAGAGTCCATCGGCAACGAAACCAAAGTCAAAGTGGTCAAAAACAAAGTCGCGCCGCCGTTCAAAACCGCCGAGTTCGACATCCTGTTCGGCGAGGGCATCAGCCGTCACGGTGAAATCATCGACATGGGCGTGATCGCCAAAATCGTCGATAAGTCCGGCGCATGGTACGCGTACAAAGGCGAAAAAATTGGCCAAGGCCGGGACAACTCCCGTGAATTTCTGCGCGAGAACCCGGAGTTGGCGTTCGAAATCGAAAACAAAGTGCGAGAGTCTCTCAACATCCCTTTGCTGGCCGCAGAAGTTGAAGAAACCAAACTGCAAGCTGTCAAGTGAGTCAGGTGTTTCAATTGATTCAAGGTGGCGCCGGCAACACGGTGCCTGAGCCGAAAGCGCAGGCACCTTTGCAGCCCTCCCCCAAGGCGCGCGCGGTCAGCTTGCTGGCGCAACGTGAATATTCACGCCAGGCCTTGGTGGAGAAACTCACCGCAGAAGGGCAAAGCCCCGAAGAACTGGCACTGGCGCTGGATCAATTGCAAGCGCGCGGTTTGGTCGATGACACCCGGGTGGCGGAAACACTGGTCAACCGGCGCGCCGGCAAATTGGGTGGCATGCGCATGCGCCAGGAATTGCAAGCCAAGGGTTTATCGCCCGAGGTGGTGGCCGACACCATGGCAAGTCTGAAAGAGTCAGAACTCGCGCGTGCGCAAGCTGTTTGGTTGAAAAAATTCAGACAAGTAGCCCATGACTCGACCAACCGCAACCGACAGGCAAGGTTTCTGGCTACGCGCGGTTTCTCCAGTGATGTGGTTCGCCAAGTGGTGTCCGGACTGGGCGAAGAAGAGGCTTGAAAAAATCAGTTTTGCAGCATCAGCAAAATATTTTGCACAGCGGCACCGCTGGCGCCCTTGCCCAAATTGTCCAGTCTAGCCATCAACACCGCGTGACCGTGCGCCTCATTGGCAAACACGCGCAACTCCATGAGGTTGGTGTCATTCAAAGCCGTGGCGTCGAGCTTCAGATCGTCGGTAGGTGGCAGTACCCGCACACTGGGTTCATGCACATCGTTGGTTTGGGCGTAATGTGACACCAACGCATCATGTAAATCGCGAGCACGCACTTGACCGGGCAAGGAAGACAAATGCAGCGGAATTTGCACAATCATGCCTTGCTTGAAATTGCCCACACTGGGAACAAAAAGCGGCCGAGTCGTCAAACCAGTGCAATGCATGATCTCGGGAATATGCTTGTGCGACAAGCCCAGCGCATAGGCTTCAAACAAAGCAGCTGTTCCGGCCTCGTAAGCCTCAATCATGGCGCGACCGCCGCCTGAATAACCGCTGACCGATGGCAGGCTAAGAGGGAAGTCAGCAGGAATCAAACCTGCATCTATCAATGGTCTTATCAAAGCTATCGCGCCGGTGGCATAACAACCCGGGTTGGCGACACGAGACGCTTTTGCAATCAACTGTGCTTGACCGGCGCACAGCTCAGCAAAGCCATACACCCAGGCGGGATCGGTGCGGTGTGCGGTGGACGCGTCGACGATGCGCGGCCGGTGTCCGCTCAGGCTGTCAATCATGGCCACAGATTCTTTGGCCGCATCGTCATGCAAGCACAGCACCACCAGGTCGACTTGCGCCATCAATTCACGTTTGGCTGCCGGGTTTTTGCGCTGCTCCGGGTCTATGCTGACAACGGAAATGTCAGGCACCAAGGCCAGACGTTCGCGTATTTGCAAGCCGGTGGTACCGGCTTCGCCGTCAATAAACAATGTATGCATGGATAAAGCGTCTCAATGAATCAAGGAAAAGGCATGGAATGCGGCGTGCACAACCTGTCAGCGGGCAAAAAGACTGTCAACTACTTGACAAACAACTGACAGCAAACAAGCGCAATGATGCAATGCAGCATGATACATTTCGTGCAAGTTCAGCCCGCTACGGGCTTGCATACAGGTTCGCGCCTGCGGACATAGCCGGATAGAAAGCGAGTTCTCATGAAAATTCACGAATACCAGGGCAAGGAAATCTTGCGCCAGTTCGCCGTGCCGGTGCCGCGCGGTATAGCTGCGTTCACCGTGCAAGAGGCCGTGGAAGCCGCTCAAAAACTTGGCGGCCCGGTTTGGGTGGTCAAGGCGCAAATCCATGCCGGGGGTCGCGGCAAGGGCGGCGGCGTCAAAGTTGCCAAAAGCATAGAGGATGTCAAACGCTTAGCCACAGAAATTTTGGGCATGCAATTGGTGACCCACCAGACCGGCGCCATGGGTCAAAAAGTCAGGCGCTTATATATAGAAGATGGCGCTGACATTCAAAAAGAATATTACGTGTCTGTGGTCACCGACCGTGCTTCTCAAAAAATCGCGTTCATCGCTTCCAGCGAAGGAGGCATGGATATTGAACAGGTCGCGCACGACACGCCAGAAAAAATCATCACAGAACTCATCGATCCTTTGACCGGTTTGGGTGAGGCGCAAGCCAAAAAAATCGCTGATGCCGTGGGCATTCCTGCCGACTCCACTGCCCAAGCCGTGGATGTGTTCAAAAAGCTGTTCACTTGTTACATGGACACCGACGCGTCGCTGGTGGAAATCAACCCGCTGAACCGCGACAGCAAAGGCAACATCATGGCGCTGGACGCCAAGTTCAACTTTGACGCCAACGCCTTGTTCCGCCATCCCGAGATCGTGGCTTACCGCGATCTGGACGAAGAAGACCCGGCTGAAATCGAAGCCTCCAAATTTGACCTGGCCTACATCAGCTTGGACGGCAACATCGGTTGTCTGGTCAACGGCGCCGGTCTGGCCATGGCCACCATGGACACCATCAAATTGTTCGGTGCCGAGCCGGCTAACTTCCTTGACGTAGGCGGTGG
>CANGCZ010000034.1 GCA_947452325.1 Comamonadaceae bacterium
ACCGCCGTACAAGGCCGAGCTGGCGACGATGTGCGAGCCCGCGCCCATGAGCGTGGCCACGCTCAGGTGCAAGGCCGCCTGGCCGCTGGCCGTGGCGATAGCGCCTATGCCGCCTTCTAAAGCGGCGATGCGTTGCTCGAACACGGCGGTGGTCGGGTTGCTGATGCGACTGTAGACGTGACCGGCTCGCTCGAGGTTGAACAGCGAAGCCGCCTGGTCAGAGGACTCGAACACAAAGGACGTGGTCAGGTGAATCGGGACAGCGCGCGCGCCGGTGGCAGGGTCGGGCTGGCTGCCGGCGTGCAAGGCCAGCGTGTCGAAATGGGGATCGGCGTATCCGGGCATGGAAACCTCAGGCTAGGGTGGAGGTGGTGATTGTGAAGGAAACCCAGACTCACAATAACCCAATCTGGGCTATATTGAATCCAACACTCTGCACATGAGCCAAGGGAGACAAGCATGAAAGTCAGCGACATACTGCGCAGCAAGGGCAACACGCTCTACACCATCGCGCCATTAACGCCTTTGGCCGAGGCCGTGAAAATGATGGCCGAGCACGACTTGGGTTCTATTCTGGTCATGGACCACGGCGATCTGGTCGGCATATTGACGTTTCGCGAAGTGATACTGGCGCTCAACAATAACGGTGGTGCTTTGGGCAACACCACCGTGCGCGGCGCGATGGACGACCATCCGCTCACTTGCTCCCCCGACACCGAACTCGACGAAGTACGCCGCATGATGCTCGAGCGCCATGCACGTTACCTGCCGGTCATGAGCAACCGCCAGTTGATGGGCGTGGTCAGTTTTTACGATGTGGCCAAAGCGGTGGTCGACAGCCAGAACTTCGAGAACAAAATGCTCAAGGCTTACATACGCGATTGGCCCGAAGAGCAGGGCAGTAAGGCAGATTAAATCTTTTTGCGTATCATTTTTAACCGACGCCTTGATTTTGCCGACCTCATTGCTTGAGCTTACCCCTCATGGATAATCCTTCAGATGAGCGGAAACACCTTAGGCACCTTATTCACAGTCACCAACTTCGGTGAATCCCACGGCCCGGCCATCGGCTGCGTCATCGACGGCTGTCCGCCAGGCATGGCTTTGAGCGAGGCGGACATTCAGCACGACCTGGATCGCCGTCGCCCGGGCACCAGCCGCCACGTCACCCAGCGCCAGGAGCCGGATCAGGTGCAAATCCTGAGCGGTGTTTACCAAGGCGTGACCACCGGTTCGCCCATCGCCTTGTTGATACAAAACACCGACCAGCGCAGCCAGGACTACGGCGACATTTTGCAAACCTTCCGCCCGGGTCACGCCGACTACACCTATTTGCAAAAGTTTGGCGTGCGCGACCCGCGCGGCGGCGGGCGTTCTTCTGCTCGCTTGACCGCGCCCACAGTCGCTGCGGGTGCAGTCGCCAAAAAATGGTTGCTGGAAAAATTGGGTACCACCTTCAAAGGCTGCATGACCCAGCTTGGTGAACACGCCATCGGTTTTGAAGACTGGTCGCATGTGCCGCACAACCCGTTTTATGCGCCCATCGCAGATGTGTCGCATCTGGAAAGTTACATGGACAGTTTGCGCAAAGCCGGTGACTCCTGCGGCGCGCGCATTCGCGTGGTCGCGCAGCACATGCCAGTGGGTTTGGGCCAGCCGATTTACGACCGCTTGGACGCAGACATTGCATTTGCCATGATGGGACTTAACGCGGTCAAAGGCGTGGAGATAGGCGCGGGTTTTGCCAGCGTGGCGCAGCGCGGCTCGACGCATAGCGACAGCCTCACACCTGAAGGCTTTGTCGGCAATAACGCTGGCGGCATATTGGGTGGCATCAGCACCGGCCAGGACTTGGAGGTGAGTATCGCCATCAAGCCGACCAGTTCCATCATGACGCCACGCGACACCATCAACAGCGATGGTGTGGCGACCGAAGTGCAAACCAAGGGCCGCCACGATCCGTGTGTAGGTATACGCGCCACACCGATTGCCGAGGCCTTGCTGGCGCTGGTAGTCATGGACCACGCTTTGCGGCACCGTGCCCAATGTGGCGATGTGGTGATGCCGCTGTCGCCCATACCTGCACAGCGCGGCGGTTGAGCGCATGAACACAGTGACAGCGCCGCGAGCCACGCGGCGTCAACTGGTGCCGTTCGCTGCTTTGTCGGCCAGTTATTTCGCGCACATAGGGTTCTTCAACCCTTACTTGCCTTTGTGGCTCAAGCATTTGGGTTTGAGTTTATGGATGATCGGCTTGCTTACCTCCATGCAAGCTGTCACGCGCGTGTTTGCTCCTTATATTTGGGGTTGGCTCAGTGACCGCAACGGCGCGCGCGTGCCCCTGATGCGCTGGTGCTCGGGCATGGCTTTGTTGAGCTCTTTAGGTTTGTTGTTTCATCCGTCGCCCTGGTGGTTGGCTGCGGTGTTGTTCGGCATGTTCATACACACCAGCGCCATGATGCCCATGAGCGAAGCCGCCATGGCGCACCTGGTCAGCCATATGGGCACGCTGGATGTACGCCGTTACGGGCGCATACGCTTGTGGGGCTCGGTCGGCTTTTTGGTGACCGTGTTTGTGTCTGGCGCATGGTTTGAAGCTCAAGGCATGTCCGGCTTTCCTTATTGGGCGGTATTGACCTTGCTGGCTGTGAATGTCAGCACCTGGTGTTTGCCGGATAAGCGCGAGTCAGTTGCGCATGTGCACGGGCAGGCCGGGTTCTGGCAAGTGCTCAGGCAAGCGCAAAGCCGCTGGTTTTTTGCCACCTTGTTTTTTCATGTGTTGTCGCATGTGTCCATCTACACCTTCTTCTCGCTGTACTTGGACGAACTCGGTTACGGCAAAGACATGATTGGTGTGCTGTGGGCGGTGTCCGTGATTGTGGAGATCATGGGCTTTTTCTCGCAAAGCAAATGGATGCATTTACTGAGCTTGCCGGCCTGGTTGTGTGTATGTACCGGTCTCATGGTGTTGCGCATGGGCATGACCGCGTTTTATGCGCCTGTGTTACCTGTGCTGCTGCTGGCGCAATGCCTGCATGTGTTCACGTTTGCGGTGCAACACACAGTCAGCATCGCCTGGTTGTCACAAAACTTTCCCGGGCGATTGCGCGGCAGAGGTCAGGCCTTGTATGCAGTGATCGGCTACGGTTTCACCGGTGTCATCGGTGCCTTGGGAGGCGCTGCGCTGAGCACACGTTTTGGTTTGCAACAAGTGTTTCTCATGGCCATGCCTGTGGCCTTGGCAGCGCTGGTTTGCGCTTTCAGATTGCGCACTGTTTCTGTGCTTGGCGCGGGTACAGAAGTAAATGAATAAATTTTCAAAATCATAAGTACTTGCTTGCCAGCCATCGTGAATATTTGTACATATTCATTCATGGAGGTTTCAGATGCAAGCGAACCGTTTGTTAATCATCGAAGACCATCCCATTTTGGCGGATGCACTGCGCATACATGTGCAACAAATATTGCCCTTGATCGAATGTTTGCTGGCCCATGATTTGGCCACCGGCTTGCAAATGCTGGAGCAGCACGCGCCAATTGCAATGGTGGTGTTGGATTTGAATCTGCCGGACTCCAAGGGGCTGGACACCTTGAATGCAGTTTGCATGCAAAGGGCTGAGGGCCCGTTGATGGTGTTTTCATCCGATCATGACCCGTTGCTGCCGCAAGCCTGTTTGTCTAACCGTGTCGCTTATGTGCCCAAGTCGATAGAGTTGCCTCAACTCATGTCCAGTTTGCTGCAAACCTTGTCCAAAGGTGAAACCTCGCAAGCAGTTCAGGCATGCGCATCACAAGAAAATGCCGGTGATGTGCAGATCGGCTTGTTAAGCAAGCAGCAGCGACTGGTGTTGTCTCATCTGGCGCACGGCAAAAGTTGTGCTGAAACCGCTGTGCAAATGCACATCGGCGAATGCACCGTCCGCAGCCATATGCATGCCATTTACCAGCGACTGGGGGTGCTCAACAAATCACAGGCCTGTGCGCGCTATTGGGTCTGGGCAGGCCAGCATGGACGCTCGCAAGACTGAAGTGGCACCCCGGTGCCCAGGCCCCCGGTTGTTGGTTTGCATATGGGTGTGTTGCAGTGGCTTGTTGTTGTGGGTACCCAATGCTTATGCCCAGTCGTTGTGGCAAAACGCACGCATCGTGAGTGACCCGCAAGGCGAGTGGAGCGCCGCTCAAGCCTGGGAGCACAGCTTGTCGGACGATGCCACGCATTTGACCCACGCGCATGAAACAGTCAACGCCAAGGAAGCCCAAGTGGTCTGGGCTGCATGGAGCCTGCCAATTTCCATCACCCTGCAATTGCCGGTGTGGCTGGGTGTGCACTTGCCTGCCTGTGCGCACGCGCAATTGTGGTTGCGTTCAGACCAGGGTGACTGGAAGTTGCAAGCGCTTGAACATGAACAAGGTCAGACGGCTTTATGGGGGGACGGGCATATGTTGCCAGTGTGGGCGTTGCCGCCAACCGGTGAAGGCCATACCGATGTGCTGCTGCGCATTCCCAACACGGGCAGTATGCAGTTACCGGTGTGGCTGCACAAGCCGGAAAACTTCATGCGCATCCAATGGAAATACGCTTTGATGCATGGGGTGCTGCTGGCCTTGTTGATGGCTGTGATTGTGTATGCATTAAGCCTGCTGCGGTTTTTCGAAAAACAGGCCTTGCTGCTGTTCACAGGCATGTTGCTGATGCAATTTGCAGCCATGGCCTGGTTGAGTGGATTGGCACAGTTGCTGTTTCCGGGTCTGCCTTTGTCGCTCAAGCTGTACCTGGAGGAAATTGCTGTCTGGCTGTGGCTGGCTTTGGGCACATTGCACACCCGCCTGGTGATTTGTCATGACCACAAGCAAGCGCAACTCAATACATGGCTGGTGTACTGGGGTTTGGCTTGTTGTGTGGTCGGGCCCGCATGGTGCCTGACTTGGCCCACCCGTGCGCACGATATCGCCGCAGGAGTTTTATTGACCCATGTGCTGGTGTTGCTAGGCTGTTGTGTTTGGCATTTAAAGCAAAAAATCACATTCAAAAGTATTTTTCATTTCACCGTCTGGCTGATGTATGTCTTGGCCTTGGTTTTTTATATACGTTCAGACAAAGTGGATTTACATCCAGAGGACGCGCTATTGCTTTCCAATGGTTTGAGTGTGTTCGCCAGTCTGTTGATGGCCTGGACCAATTGCTGGCGCTTGATGGTTCAGCGTGAAAATTTCCAGCGCAAACTCAGCTTGGAAATTCAGCGTAACCACTGGTTTGCAGTGGCTCACCATGATTTATGGCAGCCCCTGCAGTCTGTGCAACTGTATGCGCATGCCTTGGCACAGGCGCAGCCAGAGCAACAACCGAGCTTGCTCAGCGGTATACAGCTGGCAACCCGTTCAGTCGAGGATTTCATGCAACAACTGCGCAGCTTGTCTGACCGGCAGCAAACCCAAGCACATTGGTTGTTGCAGCGGCAAGCAGTCACTGCGCATGCTTTGTTGTCGCCCCTGATTACCGAGTGTCTGCCGCTGGCACATTGCCACCATGTCAGCTTGAAGTACCGCAGCAACCGGTCTTTGCTGCGCGTGAATGTGGCCGCGGTACAGCGCATGTTGCGCAACCTTATCAACAATGCATTGACCTATACCCCGGCGGGCGGCCGGGTGTTGATCGGTTGTCGCATCAAGGGTGACAGGCTTTGGATTTTGTGTATTGATAACGGTAAGGGAATGACGCCAGAACAGCTGGGGCTATGCACTCAAGCCTATACGCGCTTTGAAATGGAAAACACAAACAACGCTAACCAAGGGCTGGGCTTATACAGCGTCAAGAAAATGGCTGAACAAATGGAATTGCCTTTGGTCTTGCAAAGCGAAGCGGGAAAAGGCAGTGTGTTCGGTTTTGCTGTGCCTTTGGCACATGCTTTATGGACGCAAGACCTTGTCTAGTCGCGAGGCCTGAACCCGAAAGAAATTTTCGGCGGCATATTGCCGTTTTCATCACGCGGCAATGTAGCGGTTTTTTCAATCGCGTTCATGACCGCTTCGTCCCAGGCCGGGTTACCGCTGGAGCGGGTCAGTTTTTTACTGGTGATTTCACCGGTCGCACTGCACGTTACTTCAACCTCGGCTTCCGGATTGCCTTTGACTGCCTGCAATTGCGAATCAGGAAAGGTGATGTTGGGCCGAACGCGTGCGCGCAATCTGCCCAGGTAAGTGCCGCTAGGCGCAGAGGCCTTGGCGGCAGAGGCTTTGTCGGTCGGACCGGTGCTGGCTTCGCCCAATCCTTTGAGCCGCTTGATCTGCTCTTGCCGCCTTAAATCGGCCTCTTTCTTTTCTTCCTCTTCCTTGCGTTTGACTTCTTCTTTGTGCTTGGCTTCTTCCTCTTCCTTGCGCTTGGCTTCTTCCTTGGCCCGGGTTTCTTCTTCTTTGCGTTTGGCTTCGTCTTCTTTGCGTTTTTGTTCTTCCTGACGCTTGGCGTTTTCACGCTCCTGAGCGGCTTTCTTTTCTTTCTCTTCCTCGGCTTTTTTGGCGCTGGCTTCTTTGAGTCGGGCTTCTTCTTCCTTGGCTTTGGCGGTTTTTTTCTCTTGCTCTATTTGACGCTCGCGCTCAAGCGCATCTTTTTTCTTTTGTTTTTCAATGGCAATGTCGGCTTCAATTTTGGCTTTGTCGGCAATCGCCTGTTGAGCAGTGGATGGCGGTGGAGGCTTTACCGGTTCCATCGGCTTGGGCGGCGTTTCCGGTTTGACTTCGGTTGGCGGCGCAGGTTCTTCGTTTCGCCGGGCAACCGGTTCAGGTATGGCAGACCAGAGTTCAGCTTCAACCGCATCGTCTTGCGGCGAACTGCGCCAGGTCACTCCCCAGGTCAGCGCCAGAATCAATAAAAGATGTACCAGCAAAGCCATTACCCAGGCGCGACCCAAACCCGGGTCTACCGGCGGGGCAAAAGCGAGGTGCTCGTGCTGGCTCATGCGTACCGGTCAGTCGCTTTGGCGAACAGCTAGTCCGACACGTTGCACACCGGCGCGTTGCAGGCGGTCCATCAGTTTGACCACGTTGTCATAGACGATGCCTTTGTCTGCATTGATGATGACCGGGGTAGTGGCTTTACCTGCTTGCAACTGCAACACCAGTTTGGCGACGTTATCCATGTTGGCTGATTCCTGGCGGGTTTGCTGACCGGCAGTTTGGGCTGTACTTTTGGACTTGACCGTGATGCGCAGTTGTTTGTCTATCTCGACGGTGATCACTTGGTCGGGTGCGCTGCTGGCTTTGCCTACAGTGGGTACATCGATGACGCTGGGTGAAAGCAGCGGTGCGGTCACCATGAAGATGATGAGCAACACCAGCATCACGTCGATGAAGGGCACCATGTTGATGTCGCTGATGGTGCGGCGGCCTCGGCGGCGATGGGATGTGACAGCGGCCATGTGCGGGTCCTGTGCTCAGCGGCCAGTGGTCGGCGGGGTGCCGACATTGCGTTGCAAAATATTGGAGAACTCTTCGATGAAGGTTTCCAATTTGTTGGCGACGCGGTCTATGTCACGCGAAAAACGGTTGAACGCCAGTACCGCCGGAATGGCAGCAAACAAACCGATGGCCGTGGCCACAAGCGCCTCAGCAATACCGGGGGCGACTTTGGCCAAGGTGACCTGTTGCAATGCAGCCAGGCCGGTGAATGCGTGCATGATGCCCCATACCGTGCCGAACAAGCCGACATAAGGAGATACCGAACCCACCGAGGCCAGCATGGACAGGTTGGACTCGATGGCGTCCATTTCCCGTTGCAAGCTGGCGCGCATGGCGCGGCGAGCGCCGTCCATCAACAGGCCGCTGTCGGTGATGCGGCGCTCACGCAGCTTCTGGTATTCACGCATGCCGCTGGCGAATATGTGCTCCATGGGGCCGGACATCTTGACGTTTTGCTGGGCGCCGGCGAACAACTCGTTCAAACTTTTACCGGACCAGAATTCGCGCTCGAATTCCTCGTTGAGGTTTTTCACTTCCTTGAGCGACAGCAGCTTGCGGAAAATAGCGGCCCAACTCATGACTGAAACCATCATCAGTATCAGCACCACAGCCTGTACCACCCAGCTGGCATTCAACAACAGTTGAACGATCGACATATCTTGGTTCATGAGAACAACTCCAGTAGAGAGGAAGGAATGCGTTCGGGCTTCATTTTGGCGGCATTGACCCAACCGATGCGGATTGTGCCCTCGCACAGCAAGGTCTGGCTGCCGTCTTGCTCGGGTCGCCAGGCCTGCTGCGCAATCACCAGACTGGCACGGCCTTTGTCTTGCATCACGGCGCTGACTTGCAACAAATCATCCAGTTGCGCAGGCCTATGGTATTTCAATTGGGTATCGATCACCACAAACATGCCGCCCGTGTCTTGTTTGAGCTGGTGTTGCTGCAAGCCCAGGTGGCGCAGCCATTCGGTGCGGGCGCGTTCAAAAAACTTCAGGTAATTGGCATAAAAGACAATGCCACCGGCATCCGTGTCTTCCCAATACACGCGGACAGGAAAATGAAAACTCATGCGGCCTCCAGCAGTTGGCTCAGTCTCAGCGCGGCAGTGTCCAAGTCAGGCAGCGAATTGGCGGTGGAGAAGCGCACAAAGTCGCCGGGTGCGTGCTCGCCGAAGTCGCGCCCTGGAGTGATTGCAACGTGTGCGTGTTGCATCACGTATTCTGCGAACGCCCAACTGTCGTTCAAACCCAGTTTGTCGCAAGCAGCGCGGCAATCGGCCCATGCGTAAAAAGCGCCATCGGGCATGACCGGCACGCTCAAACCCATGGCGTGAAGTTTCGGAATGAAATGGTCGCGCCGCTGCTTGAAAGCCGCACGGCGTTCTTCGTAAATGCGCAGACTTTCAGGCTCGAAACAGGCCAGCGCCGCGTATTGCGCCACGCTGTTGGCGCAGATAAACAGGTTTTGCGCCAGGCGTTCCATCACCGGCACCAATGCATCGGGCACCACCAGCCAGCCCAGGCGCCAGCCCGTCATATTGAAATATTTGGAAAAACTGTTGATGCTGATGATGTGATCGTCAATCGCCAATGCGGTTTGGCTGTAATCCGGGTCATAGCTCAGACCCAAGTAAATTTCATCCACCAAAGTGATGCCGCCTTTGCCGCTGACGAAGCGGTGAATACGTTTCAATTCGTCAAAAGCCAAGGAGGTGCCGGTGGGGTTGGACGGCGAAGCCAATAGCACACCACGTGTTTGCGCCTGCCAATGTGTCGCCACCTGATCGGCGCTCAATTGGAAACGCTGAGTGGCATCGGTGGGCAACAACACCGCACGCCCGTCAGCGGCTTGCACAAATTGGCGGTTACACGGGTAACAAGGGTCGGGCATCAGTATCTCGTCACCGGCTTCGATCAAGGCCAGACACGCCAGTTGCAAAGCGGCTGACGCCCCGGCCGTGACCACGATGCGCTTGGCGGGTACCTGCACCCCAAAGCGACTGGTGTACCAGTCGCTGATGCGCTCTCTCAAGCGGTCCAGTCCCAAGGCATGTGTGTATTGCGTTCTTCCGTCGTTGATGGCTTTGACAGCCGCTTGTTGGACGAGTGGTGGGGCGGTGAAATCAGGCTCGCCTATGTTCAGAAAGACCATGGGCTTGTCCGTGTCGCGTGCCTGTTGTGCCAGCGCCGAAGCGGCTTTGGCCATTTCCATCACATAAAAGGGCGCGATGCGAGCGGCGCGTTGGCTGATGCGCATGGCTTCAGTCGCTGTCGCTGACAGCTTGAGGTGTTTTGTCGGCGGCGACTTCCAGCGGCCTGAGCGCGGGCGCCAGTCCGTTAAGCACAGCGTTCACGTATTTGTGGCCGTCGGTACCGCCGAACTCTTTGGCCAGTTCTATGCACTCGTTGATGACCACGCGCCAGGGTATGTCTATGCAGTGCTGCATTTCATACACGCCTATCCACAGCACCGCATGTTCAATCGGAGAAATCTCGGTCATCTTGCGGTCCAGCAAGGGCAAAATGCGCGCGTCTAGCGCTTGGGCTTGCGCTGCGCAGCCGTGAAGCAGCGCATCGAAATGCACGCTGTCGGCTTTGTGAAAACCGCTGAGTTCGCGGGTGAAACTGTCTACATCCTCGGGCGGATTGCGTCCGACCAACACCTGATAGAGCGCTTGCACGGCAAAGCCACGCGCGCGGGTGCGGGCCGCGCGCGCGCTGGCGCGGCGCATATCAGAAGGTTTGCTGCTTTTGGCAGACGGTGCGGCTGAATCACTCATGACAGGGTCTTCATCAACAAAGCCATTTCAACGGCGACACGGGCGGCGTCGCGGCCTTTGTCGTGTTGGCGGGCTATTGCTTGTGCTTCGTTTTCTGTGGTCAAGATGGCGTTGGCGATGGGCAGACCGTGGTCCAGAGCCAGTTGGGTGATGGCAGAGCCGGATTCATTGGCCACCAGTTCGAAATGGTAGGTCTCGCCGCGAATGATGCAGCCCAAGGCGATCAAGGCATCAAACTGCTCCGATTGGGCCAGGGCTTGCAGAGCAACAGGCACTTCAAGTGCGCCCGGCACTTGCACGTGCTCGATGTCAGCGGCATGCACATGCAGGGCTTTCAATTCATCTGTGCAGGCTTGGGCCAATGCGCCGGTGATGGCCGGGTTAAAGCGGGCTTGCACGATACCTATGCGCAAACCGCTGCCGTCCATGTCGTTGCGCGTGGCGCTGAGGTCAGGTTGGTGCATGCTTATTCCTTGGCCAAATAGCCGGTGATTTCAAGTCCGTAGCCAGCCATGCTGGGCATGCGACGGGGGTTGCCCATGAGGCGCATTTTGTGTACTCCGCTGTCTCTGAGTATCTGTGCGCCTATCCCGTAAGTGCGCAAATCCATGCGGCCGCGCTCAGGCGCTTGCGCTGAACGCGCCACGCCTTCGAATTGGGCCAGCAGTTGTTCGCCGCTTTCACCGCAGTTAAGCAGTACCACCACGCCCGCACCTTCGGCGGCGATGCGCGCGAGTGCAGCGTCCAGACTCCATGAATGCATTTGGCGTTGCGGCTCGAGCGCATCCAGCACCGAAAGCGGTTCGTGTACACGCGCCAGCACTTCGTGGTCCGGGCTCCAGGTGCCGCGCACCAGCGCAATATGCACGCTGTCGCTGGGTAAATCTTTGTAGGCGTGTGCGGTGAATGTGCCGTGCGCCGTGTTCAATTGACGACTGCTGATTTTTTGCACCAATGACTCTGTGCGGCTGCGGTATTCAATCAGGTCGGCGATGGTGCCGATTTTCAAACCATGCTCGGCGGCGAACTGCATCAGGTCGGGCAGACGCGCCATGGTGCCGTCGTCTTTCATGATTTCGCAGATCACAGACGTCGGCGAGCAACCCGCCATGGCGGCCAGATCGCAACCGGCTTCGGTATGACCGGCGCGCATCAACACGCCGCCGTCCACGGCTTGCAAAGGAAAAATATGGCCGGGTTGCACCAGATCGGCGGCCTTGGCGTTTGGAGCCACAGCCACTTGCACAGTTCGGGCACGGTCAGCGGCAGAAATGCCGGTGGTCACGCCTTGGGCGGCTTCGATGGACACGGTAAATGCGGTGCTGTGCACGGTGCCGTTGCGCGCCACCAT
>CANGCZ010000035.1 GCA_947452325.1 Comamonadaceae bacterium
AGTCTAAAGGAAATTTATGAAGTTATTAAATTCTTTGGTAGTCATTTGTTGTGTCTGTTTGTATTCAGGATTGGCTTCTTCTGCGGATAACAAATACAAATCCACAACCTTTTTCAAATCTGATCTTCAAACCCAAGACTGGGATGGAGAAAAAGTAACCGTTGGAACTCTCAAGGGAGTTATCCAAACACATGCAAGCAATATCCCCAATATTCCTAATGGTGAGAGTATTCAAAATTGCACCATCAGAGCTGTGAGAAAGGGAGAGTCTTTCGAAAGTATTTCTAATTGCACCATTAAAGACAAGGATGGAGACATGTACTTCACCTTGGCTGAACGCAAGCAAGGCGATTTGTCTGCTGGTGGCAAGGGCAAATTAAGGGTTGTAAGCGGAACTGGTAAATACCTAGGCTTGAACAGCACCTGCGAATACACAGCCAAGTACTTGCCGGAGAACTGGGTTGTGGTTGAATCCGATTGCATCAAAAACTGATCATCACAAAGGGTACCTGAGTGAGGCAAATACCTTGCGTATTTGCTTCACAGTATTTGCTTCGCTTTCAGTTCTGTTTATAAAATTAATCAGCGAATTATCAGAGTGATAGCTGAATAATTGATAATTCAGCGTATGTATATCTAAATCAAGTAATAGTTAATAATTTTTTCAGAAAAAATAATTAAACCTTAAGTCAGGCTTATGTCAACACACGTAGAGATGGCACCCCGCCAGCGCAAAGTACTTGAACTTCCATTTAATCGCCAACTTGGCATAGTCTACGAGGGTGTGGTTGGCGGTACAACAAAATTGCATTTTTTAATCACACCTGAGCTTGCGACTTTCGGGGGATATCTTCATGGTGGCGTGTTGTCCGCCGTATTTGAGGTGGCAGGTTTTCTTGCGTTGGTGCCGCACCTGTCAGACAGCCAGCACGCTGTGACTCATGATTTGCATGTGTCATTCATGCGGTCCATACCTACAGGCGCACGCTGTGATCTTTGCGCAAGCCTGAGTCGCTTGGGCAGAACATTGGCGTTTCTCGAGGTCACCGCATCCGTACAAGGCAAGTTGGTTGCTTCCGCCCGGATCACTAAATCTATTATTGAGTTGACAAATTCAAAATGAATTGGCTGAGCAGCTACCTATGTGATCGATGAATCCAACAACGGGCAGTAGTTTGGTGACAAGGATTGGGCTTATCAAGAGTAATGGCATGTCACCATCACCCGAATCACAAAAAGTCTGTTTCAATAAAAATACCTGAGCTCCATGAACAAGGTATTGTTCTTTTTCAAGTACCCGTAGTAGGTGTATGAATTGCCTTCATAGTATTCATACCCTGCTAACAACTTGATGCTGTCGCTCCATAAATAAGTGACCCGAGGACGAAGTGAATAACCGTTTCGCTCCAGCAGGGTAGAGCCGGCGAGTTCAGTTTCAAGGGTTTCATTCAGCCATTTTTTTGCAATTCGAATACTGATGCCATCCTGATCGCGGTCAAGTTGAGAGCTGAAGATAGCATGGTACAGACCCGCGGAAGTGGGTGTAGAGTAGTTAAAGACGTGGCGGTTGAAAATTTGAATGATGCCACTGGTGTTATTGCCGAAATCGTGCTCCACCCCGAACACGGTGTACAGAAAAGGATTTTTGATGTACTCGTCCGTTCCATTCATGTCCTGGGTTTGCGTGTAAGCAGATTCCAGTGCAAAGCGGTTACTGCCTACCGTTGTGGCAATGTCCATGCCTAAGACCTTGATGCGGTAATGCTGATAGACGCTGGTTGAAGACAAGTCAGGCGTGATGTCGTAGCCATCATAGTAGGACACTGACCAATCAATGGCTTTGCCGGACTGATCGTATTTGATAGCCCACTGGTTGTTGGCAGTGGGTATGGATTCAGTGTATTTGCTATAGCTTTTGTTGGCTTGAAATTCAGGAAGCAGTACCAGCGTCAAGCTGTCGTTGGCGGTCAGGTTCCATGAGGCCTTGGCAGCCAGTGAACCGAATCGGTCTTCATCAATATCCGCAGCCAGCAGTCGGGCGTCTCTGGGCGTCAGGTTATCAGTAGGGTTAAGGCGATCGGTTCTGCCCCATGCAATGATTTGTTTGCCGACGCGGAAATCAAAATCACCTTGTCGGGTTTCCACATAGATTTCACGCATGCTGGAACGCGTATTGCCATCGCTGCGGAAGTCCTCTCTTGCTGAATAGCCTTCAGCAAACACGCCAATGCCGTTATCCAGTTTCTTTTCCAGTTTCAACCAGGCCGAAGCCGTACCTACACCGCTGACATCGTCGTACAAGCGGTTGGATGACCAATAACCGGTACGAAAAGAACCGGTCACACCCAAGTGGCTAAGTTGCGCTTTGATGGGATTGGTGGTTGTTGCTGCAGTTTCTTCTGGTGAGAGAGGCGGCGCCATGTCGTTGTCCAACTCAGCAGCTTGAACCGAACAAAGCAAAAAGGAAAGAGCAGCTGCTAACAAGCTGCCAGTAGAAAAAATGCCGTCAGAACCTGACGACGCTGTGGCTGTCAAACCCTTTGGCATTTTTTTCTTCAGCATCACTGTTGTTCCATGTACCGGGTGGTAAAGAAGTCGTCTTTGACGCCAGTGTTGTATTTGGATTGGTCAATGGTGATCACAGTGTGGTGACCAGTTTGCAAATTCTTGGCCTCCAAGATACCCGCTTGCCATCTGTGTTTGACAGGTTCAACTTCTTTCCATCGCTTGTAAGTGGCTTCTTTCAGCAATTCATTGGCTTCGTCGTAGGCCACTGTTTTAAGCGAAACGAAATTGTCTTTTTGAATCCAGCTGATGCGCTTGGCATAACCTGTGTTGGCTTTGACGGTGGCGTCTTTGGGAACAGATTCGATGACGTAACAAGCAGCACCTTCCACTTCTTCTTCCTTTACCAGGGTATGGTTCCATTCGTTGACTTTGTGGCCAATCACGTCGCCATAAGAAAAATCAGTGCCGACAAAACTGTCTTTCTTATTGCTGGAAATCAGGCGTCTGACTTTTTTCACACTAGGCAGGTAAATCCAGATGTCGTCGTCTTTGTCAGAATGCTCAACCAGCAGAGAAACTGTGCCTTTGACGTCGGCTGGCTCCAAAAAACGAGTCATGCGTTTGTTGTCAATGCCGTTAGCGTCAAGTTTGCTGGTGCCAAAGGTTTTGCGAACGCGTTGCTGGCCGGATTTGTTTGTCAGCGTCATGGTGGATTCGGAAGTGGAATCCGGGTACTTGCCCACCACAAAATTTTTCTCCATGATTTCAACGGCGGTCAACGCCCAACTGGTCTTGGGCAAGGCCATGCCGGCTACCAGAACCAGTCCTGACATCAGGAGCAAAGAGGTTTTGGATAAAGTCATTTTTGAAGCAATCATTTTTTGACTCCTTTGAAGATGAATGAGGGGCGGAATTTGAGAACCAAGGCAGGCATCACAGTCAATGCGGCTGTGACACTGACCAGCATGGCAGTACCGATCAGAATAGCTGTCCATGTGTGAGGGTAATAGCCGCGCGAACCGGCTTGCACCGCATAGCCACCGGCCACGGCCGAGGCCACGAACAAACAAGCTTTACCGGCTGTATTTAGCACTTTGTGAACGGCGAGTTCGAGTTCGGTGCCTTTGGCGACTTCTTCGCGCAAACGGAACAGCATGTAAATCGCATAGTCAGCACCGATGCCTATAGCCAGCGCAGAGGTCAAGGCTGTTGGCACGTTCAACCGCATGCCCAGCCAACCCATCAAGCCCATATTCACAAGCACAGACAGCAGCAAAGGTGTGACTACCAGCACGCCTGCGATGAATGAGCGGAACACAAAGGCGGTGGCCAGTAAGACAACGCTGGCAATCTGTATCACATTCAGGATTTTGTCTTTCACAATCACATCGGTGATGGCCGCGCTTTGCGCCACGCTGCCTCCGATATTGACTTTGATATTTGGTGGGAATTTGTCTTTCACAAAGGCTTGAATTTCACCCCAAAGCACATGCATGTCGGCAGTGCTGTCGCTGTGGGTGAAGACCACCATATTAGCCAGGCGATAGTCGTAATCGACATAAGGATCAAAGTCACCGGGCTCGCCTGACATGGAGTAAAGCAGCAGGTATTCGGCGATGGTTTCCTGTTTGTCAGGGATCTTGAAGAACTCCGGTTTATCAGCGTTCATTGACTGGTTCATGCGTTTGATGAACTCTGCAATAGACATGACTTTGCCGATATTGGGTCGTGTAGTCAGATAGACCTGCAACTCATCAATCGCTTTGAGAACGGCCGGGTCTTTGATGGCGTCAGGCTTGTCACCTTCAATCAAAAGGTAAATATTGTTGGTGCCTGCCATGCGTTCATTCAGCTTTTTGTCAGCCACCAGCAAAGGCAAATCGGGGTCAAAGTATTTCTTCAAAGCGCTTTCAATGCGTAGCTGCGTCATGCCAGCCAGTGCCAGAGCAATCAGTACACCTGCAATCATGAAAATTTTGTTCCGGTTCGGACCGACCAAGGTGTTCGCGTAGAAATTGGTGATGCGATCCCAAAAGCGTTCTTCACGCTCCATGCGGGCTTCTTTTTCTCCCGGTGCGGGCAAAACAGCACGCAAAGCGGGGATGAAAGTCATCTCTATGACCAGTACGCTGAGAATACCAACGCCAGCAAAAATACCAAATACTCGGATGGAAACAATGTCAAAAATCATCAGCGATAAAAAGCCAGCAGCTGCCACCAGACCGGCGGTCAACATGACCGGCCCGATCTTGACAATAGATTCAATCACAGCCTGTTGGTTGGCCATTTTCGGTGTCAGCTCAGGGTTTTGTCGAAGAATGTTGTATTCCTCGTAATAGCGTTTGAGCATCTGCACCGCATGACCCGCACCCACGGCCAGAATAAGAATAGGCGTTGTCATATTAAAAATATCCAGCGGCACATTGGCCAGACCCATGAAGCCTTTGCCCCAGGTGACGGCAACCAGAGGCGTGACCAGCGGGAGAATCAGGCCTTGCATAGTGCGGAAAGCTTCGTAGTGAATCACGACGATGATGCCGATGGCAATCAATAGCAACATGCCGCCGCGACTGGAAAACTTTTCCAGCAAAGCCAGGAATGCAGGGTAGCCGGTGACGACGATGTCGACACTGTCATCACGCTCGGCATCCACAATTTCCACAATTTTGTTGTTGACGTAAGAAAAGCCGCCTTTGCCTTCTTTCAATTCAGCCGGGGTGGCATCGCGTACCTCGGCCAGGATGGTGATGGTTTTGAAATCTTCCGAGACAACAGAGTTCATGTAAGCCGTGTTTCGCTGAAGCGCCTCTTTCAGCATGGCCATTTGTTCAGGTGTGGCGGGTACATCGGTCATCATTTGTTTGACTTCCATGCCCTCTTCGGTGCCGCGAATATCCTTGGCGCGGCGGGCTGAGACTGACAGCAAATTCGCTTTGACCACCCGGGGTGTTTCGCGCAATTTGGCAGTGATGCGCTGGACTTTTTCCAGCACCTTGGCATTGAAAACATCGCCTTCTTTGGGCGTGATGCCGATGACGCCGACATAACGCGAGCCAAAAACTTCTTCCACTTTGAGTGTGGTGGCTACAAACGGATGTGAGCGCGGAACAATATTATTCGGGTCAATGATGACGGTCAGCGCCTGCCCGCGAAAGTGCAAAAAAACCGTGGCAATCAATACCAGTGCTAGAACTGCCCAACGAAATCGGACAATGAAATTGATGTAACTTCTCATGAAACTGTCTCCCGGTGATTTGATTTTGTAGGCCGTATCTCAAGTTTGCTGTGTACTTGTGACTGACCATTATGCTGATGATATCGCCTGAATCAAACTTATTGCGCCGATTCCGTCCTAATTTGACAAGAAAATCTGTCTCGCAGTTGCGCCACTGCCTGTGCCACATCCTCTGCCGCAGTGATGGCGCGGACAAAGGCCGCCGAACCTACGCCGGTTTGCATCACAGCAGGTAATTGCGCCATGTCAATGCCGCCGATAGCCACCAATGACCGGCCCTGCAGCAAACGCGCATACATACGGAGTCGCCCCAGGCCTTGTGGTGCGGTGGCCATGCGTTTGAGTGTGGTCGGAAACACCGCACCCAATGCAAGGTAACTGGGTTGGACCGCATTGGCTTTGAGCATTTCAGCATAGCCGTGTGAACTCAAACCCAAGCGCAAGCCTGCGGTTCTGATCGCCTCCAGTGGCGCATCCACCATGTCTTCTTGACCCAGATGGACTCCATAAGCACCGGCATCAATCGCGTGCCGCCAATGGTCATTGATGAACAAGAGGGTGTTGCTGCCCTCAACCGCTTTGACTGCAGCTTTCACTTGCTGCTCAATGGCGTTCATGTCAGCAGATTTGAAACGCAATTGCACGGTTGGCACTTCGAGATCCACCATACGCGCTACCCAATCAGCATCCGGTAACACCGCGTACAAACCTAGCGACCGCGGGCAAGGCGCAAAAGCGGTTGATGCATCAGGGGCTGGAAGTGCAAAGTCTTGCGGGTCGCATGGCCAATCGGCAACAGAAAAAACGCCTAATCGCGCTGTTTGAGACTGCCAAGCCGAGGCGATGCATTGCGCATCATGCGGCACAAACCCCAGCAGACGCGCGCCTAACCAAGCGGCGGCAAACACCTGGGTAGAGCCGAGGGGTATGTCATGCACCAGCGAGGCCTCTGCAGAGGTTTCTCCAGCGAGCAGGGCACAGTGCAAGCGGGCAATGTCGGCGGCAAAAGTTTGCGTATCCATGAGATTGTGTTTCAATTTTGGTGCCAAAAAGGCGTGCCAATCAATGGCGTGCTGGCCTGCGCTGTTTCTTGGGCTTGCATCACACCACCCAGAAAAGCATCTCTGCCGGCTTTGACGGCCAAGGCAAACGCATGCGCCATGTTCACCGGGTTGTTTGCCAGTGCCACTGCCGTATTGAGCAACACCGCGTCGTAACCCCATTCCATGACCTGACAGGCGTGCGACGGTAAGCCCAGCCCTGCATCCACGATCAGTGGCACGCTCAATCTTTCGCGCAACATGCGCATGGCATAAGGATTGACTGGGCCTTTGCCAGTGCCAATAGGTGCGGCCCACGGCATGACAGCTTGACAACCGACATCTACCAGACGCTGACACAACACCAGATCTTCAGTGCAATAAGGCAGCACCTTGAAACCTGCTTTGACAAGTTGTTCGGCGGCAGCGGGAAGATTGACTGTGTCCGGCTGCAAGCTGTAGTCGTCACCAATCAATTCCAGTTTCAACCAATCGGTTTCAAACAATTCGCGTGCCATTTCTGCGGTGGTGATCACCTCTTGAATGCTGTGGCATCCAGCGGTGTTAGGTAGCACCGGAACTTTCATGTCGCGCAACAAATTCCAAAATGCAGGCGATGTTTCAGCATGGGCTGTCTGACGACGTAGCGACGCGGTCAACATGGCTGGTTCCGCCAACTGCACAGCATCGGCCAGCATCTGCGGCGACGGGTAACGCGAGGTACCCAGCAGCAAACGGCTGTTGAATGTTTCGCCGTACAAAACCAGTGGATCGGTGTGTGTGTTCAATTCATCCTCCTGTGACCGGCACGATCAATTCGATCTTGTCACCGTCATGCAATGCATGGCTGGCGTAATTTTTTTTCGACACAAACTGCATGTTCACAGCCGCTGCAAATGGCGGTTTGACCGCGGCCTGAGCAATCGCATCCGACAAATACGCCGGTGCACTTAGTGTGGTGACAACTTGGTTGACCCAAACTTGAATCTGCTGCGTGTCCATGTCAGTGTGTAGGTGAAAGTGAAAAACGGTCGACCAATGAAGTATCGCCTTGCATCAAACCCAGTGTTGCATCGAGCATGGCGGGTGCAATCAAAAAACCGTGGCGATAAAGCCCGTTGATTTGCAAGCAACGCTCAGACACGCGTCGAATTTCGGGCAGATTATTTTTCAGCGCAGGGCGCAGTTGCGTGTTGATCTCAAGAATGCGCGCCTCTGCAAAACCGCTGTGAAGGCTGTAAGCAGCACTCAGCAATTCCAAGGTCGAGCGCACACTGGCTTCAGACGTGTCATCGCTCTCAATTTCAGTGGCGCCAATCACATACACATGCTCTGGTTTGGGCGCTATGTACAGCGGGTAACGCGGATGCACCAGACGTACCGGTCGTTGTATGTTGACCTCTGGGGCAAACAAACGGATCACTTCACCGCGCACTCCGCGCAACTGGGACCAGTCATACGATGCGCCAATGCCACGACAGTCAAACACCCAGCTGTTTGACTGCTGGCTTTGGGCTATGACATCTTCCAATTGCTGCGGGCTGTGCCAATGCAGGCCAACCTGAAGCTGTTGCAAGGACTGCAGCAAGCCTGCCAATAACTGACGGTTGTCCAGTTGGCCTTCACCCGGCAAAAACAAACCCTGGTTGAATTTGTCAGACAGCTCAGGCTCTAGCACTTGTAAACGTTCACGGTCAGTGTTTTGCGGGCTGCATGATTCAGGCAGTTGCTTGCAATTGATGCGCAATTTATCCACCAACATGCGGGCTTGCAAAGCATCTTGCCTGTGCCACAGCATCAGTGTGCCTTGCTGCTGAAAAAATACCGGCGCAGGCAGTTGTTGAATCAACACCGGCCACCGTGCCAAGCTGTATTGCCCCATGTCTACCACCGGCCATTCGGTGATGGCAGATTCAGCCAACGGTGCCAGCATGGAGGCCGCCACGCGAGCGGCCGCACCCTTGCCGTCTTCGCCACTTGCCTCATGCACGGTAACGCTGTGTCCCGCTGTGGCCAGTGCGTGCGCCAGCAAGCGACCCATCAAGCCAGCGCCTAACACCACGCAATGCAAGCGATCAGCCATGGCTAGCTCTCCATCGCGAGATGTGGTCGTGTCCGTGTTGTTGATAATGCGCACCATGCAAAACATCAGTTTCACAAATCAATACGCGCGCGTGCTGAGCATCGCCGGTTCCGACAGTGGCGGCGGCGCTGGCATCCAAGCCGATTTGAAAACCTTTGCCGCTTTGGGGTGCTACGGAATGACAGCCATCACCGCCTTGACCGCGCAAAACACCACGGGTGTGCAAGCCATTCACGGTGTGCCGGCGGCTTTTTTGAAAACGCAGTTGCAATCGGTGCTTGACGATATAGGGGTCGATGCGGTCAAGATCGGCATGTTGCATTCGCCTGAGGTCGTCGAAGTCGTGGCTTGGGCGATTGATCACTACAAATTGAAGCAAGTGGTGCTCGACCCGGTCATGGTGGCCACCAGCGGAGACAGATTGATCGCGCAGGAAACCGTGTCTGTGTTGGTCAGCGAGTTGTTTCCTCGCGTGCAACTGGTCACACCCAATCTGGATGAAGCCGGTCTTTTGTTGAACCAATCCTTGAGTGCCGTGGGTGAATTGCAACCGGCAGCCCAAGCTTTGCTTGGTATGGGCGCCAAGGCGGTATTGCTCAAAGGCGGGCATTTGTCCGGCGATGTATTGCACGACGTTTTGCAAACCCAAGGACAGCAAGCTGTGGTGTACGAGGGCACACGTATTCACAGCCATAACGTGCACGGCACGGGTTGTACGTTGTCCTCGGCGATTGCCGCACACATGGCCTTGGGCAAGCACTTGACCGACGCAGTGGCGTCTGCCAGAGCGTTCATACGCCAAGCGATAGCCGATGGTGCGAGCGTGAAAACCGGTCAGGGTCATGGCCCGCTTAACCATGGTTTTGCGCCCCAAGTCATGCATGTGAAACCGATGCCGTAGCCGGACGGGTCAACCAGCCTAGCAGCAGCGTGACACACAGGCTAGGCAATGCAGAACCCCATTGAGGCGCAAACTGTGCGCAGGCATGAAACACCGCAACGCCTGCTAGCCAAGCGCCGGCCGCAGCCCAATCCACTTTGTGCGAATGCGCCACCGCTGTACTGATACCCAATCTGCCCAGGATCACACCGAACAGCGGGACAAACACTGAACTCAGCATCAACAAAAACGGTTCCAGGCTGTGCATGGGCAAAAACACAGCAAGCACAGTGCAAAGCACGGCGATACCCAAGCCCCAAGCGCGCGCACTCAAGCCGGACCACAGGCTGTGGCTGTTCACCGCTGCCGAATACACATCTCCGTAAGCGTTATCGATTTCATCCAACAAAATCAAACCCAAGGCAAGCAAACCGCCTTGCGCCAGTAACAAGGTATTGACCAGGTTGGCATCGGGAGCAGACACGCTGACCACCATCACACCCAAGGCATAACACCAGATATTGGCAATCGCATAGCCGAACCAACTGCCGCTCATGGCGCTGCGACCGTTTTTACCGTGACGCGCATAGTCAGCGATCAAGGGCAACCAGGACACAGGCATGGCTATCACCAAGTCGACCGCAGACAAAAAGCCCATTTCGCCGGTGCTTGGTTTTTCCCAAAAGGCTTGCAGGCCTTGCGCTTGCAACAATTCCAAAAACTGCCAACTCAGCCAAAGCAGCGATAACACCACCAGCGGCAGACCAAAGCGGCTGACAAAACTGCGCACCAGACCGAGCATGGAACTGGTCATCAGCAGCGTCAACACGGCACCCCAAACCAGGGTTGTGAGTAAGGGTGAAGACCAGGCGCTGTCGCCCGCCATGGCCAAGGTGCCATCGCGCATCACCACCAACTCAAACGTGGTCCAGCCTATCAATTGAACAATGTTGAGCAACACAGGCAGTCGTGCAAAAGCGCTGCCGAACACCTGGTGCATCAAGCCGGCGCTGGACAATCCGCTGTCGCAACCGATTTTGGCCACCCAAGCAAGCAGACCGGCCCCGAGCAGCGAGCCGATCACGATAGCGAGTAACGCAGATTGCGTACCCATGCCAGGCACTAAATACGCGCCAATTTGTATCACCAGCAGACCCACGCCCAGGCTAAACCAAAGCGAGGCGTGCGCATACCAATTAAAAACCCGTTGCTCGTCGCTCACGGGTGTCAAAGATTCATTGCTTGTGTGTGCCATCTGTTTTCCAAAAAGAATGGCAGTTCGGCGAGACCCTTTTATGCAGTGGAGTTGCATCGGATCGTGCTTCCCTGCGCGAGGATTACCTCAATCAGGTTCAAAGGGACTTTCTCAGCCTCGGTATGAAAACCTCAGCACCCCCAGCGGGCTTGTCTTTCAACAAGAATCTGCATTATGCAACGAGCCAGTGCGCTCAGGCCTCAAACGCCCATTAGACGGTGTAACCGCGGTGACGCTGTGGTGTATTCGAGCGGGATTTTTTGGTCTGGGCGCAAATAGGCAGCAGCACCGAATGCGGCCAGTGTGGCTTCGTGAAAACCACTGACGATGAGTTTGCGTTTGCCCGGGTAAGTGTTGATATCGCCAACCGCAAAAATGCCGGGCGCACTGGTGCTGAAGTTTTCGGTATTGAC
>CANGCZ010000036.1 GCA_947452325.1 Comamonadaceae bacterium
AAACTCGGTACCCTTGGGTGATGGAGGTGCGCCCACGGTACCTGCGGCCACTTGTACGTTTTGCTCGCGAATGGCATTGACGACTTCGTCTGTGGTCAGCTTTCGTGTGGCGAGCTTGACAGGATCCAACCAGACACGCATGGCGTAATCACCTGAACCGAACGCAAATACAGAGCCCGCTCCGGGCAAGCGCAGCAAATCGTCACGCACATTGATTTGTGCGTAGTTGCGCAAGTAGAGCGCGTCACGGCTGTTGTCAGGGCTGACCAGGTGAACCACCATGGTCAAATTAGGACTGGATTTTTCAGTCGTCACGCCGATTTGGCGCACGATCTCAGGCAATCTTGGCAAGGCGCGATTGATACGGTTTTGCACTGCCGTCTCAGCGGCTTCGGGGCTGGTACCAATTTTGAAAGTGACGGTCAACGTCAGGCCACCGTCTGCCGTGGCCTGGGAGGCGTAATACAGCATGTTTTCAATGCCGTTGACTTGTTCTTCCAGAGGAATAGCTACTGCTTCGCTGATCACGCGCGGGTTGGCGCCGGGAAACTGCGCCCGGACGACAATTTGAGGCGGTGCGACTTCAGGGTACTCAGAAACAGGTAAACGAAAAATCGCCAACACGCCAATCAAGAAAATAAATATAGACAATACGCCCGCGAAACGAGGCCGGTCAATGAAAAAACTGGAAATATTCATACCTCAGCCTCAGCTCTTCTTAGGATCGGCCGCAGCAGGAGCAGGAGGCGCAGGCGGAACAGGAATGCCGTTTTCGTCCACCTTCAAGACCTGAGGGGCAACAGGTACGCCGGGAATGATGCGCTGCAAACCGTCAACAACGACGTTTTCACCTGGCTTGACCGCACCCCCGCCAATGACACGCATACCGCCTTGCAAGGAACCTAGCTGGACCGGACGAAACAGCGGTTGACCGTCAGCACCGACGACAACCACAAATTTGCGAGCTTGGTCGGTGCCAATGGCACGTTCGGGGACCAGTACTGCAGTGTAGGCAGCACTGGTCGCCATGACAATTCGCACGGCCAATCCAGGGACAAACTGCCCTTTTGAATTATCAAAATTGGCTCGCATGCGGACAGCACCGGTTTGAGGATTCAAGCGGTTGTCCACAAAATCTAGCTTGCCGGCGTGCGGGTAGCCTTGTTCATCAGCCAAACCCATGTGAACAACGGGCGCTTTGTCCCCTGTTGAGCGAACACGCAGAAACGTTTGTTCACTGCCATCAAAGTAAGCATAAACACGCGAGACACCGGCAATGCTGGTGAGTACTGTTTTGTCATCCACCAAATTACCCGCTGTCACATTGGCACGTGAAACCCGACCACTGATAGGCGAGCGAACCGTGGTGAATTCCAGATTCAGCCTTGCGCTGCGCAATGCAGCTTCAGCCGCTTGTATATCGCTGATGCTGGTTTTGGAAACGGCGCTGAGCTGATTGAGTTCTTGCTTGGAAATAAAGTTAGATTCAACGAGCTTCTGGCCGCTGGCCAGGCGGGTATCTGCCAAATCTGCGCGGGCTTTGGCTGCGAGCAGTTGAGATTCAAGTCGGGCAACTTCCGCAGCAAAGGGGCGAGGATCTATGGTGAAAAGTGTCTGGCCGCGCGAGACCATGGCACCGTCAGTGAAATGAACTTGATCAACCACGCCGGCAACGCGTGAGCGCAAATCCACATATTCAGCGGCTTCAAGCTGGCCGCTGAATTCCTCTTTATCAGTGAAACTTTTTTCAACTACCGGCACCACACTGACGGGCGCCGGACCTTGGGCAGGTCCAGCGGCTGGGGCATTGGGTTTGCCGCCACAGCCGGATAAAACACCAATCAAGGCAGGAATAAGAGCCGTCAGGAATATTTCACGCTTGTTCATTTCAATGAGACCTCAATGGGTGGAGCCGTTTTTAAAAACCGTAGGACTGAAAACTTTTCACTCTAACCACCTCAAGAGGTTGGCTAATGTGTATGAGATCATCATAGTGTAGTATCCGGCAAAGGCCTGTAAAACTTGATTCTTTTGTTAGCGCTTTCAAGCGCATAGCCTCTTCACAGGGACAGGCAGTTGCCACATTCACCTTGGATTCAGCATCAAGGTTTGATTCAAATACAAAAGCAATTACTTTAATTTTTTTAAAATATCTACTATTTTTTTGACTTCATCCGGATTTAATTTAGCCCCTATTTTCATGGTCGTCCCGGGGGCAAAGGATTGCGGATCCAACAAATACGAAGTCAATGCAGCCTCATCCCAGACTCCTGCTTTTTTCTTCAAGCTGTCGCTGAAATAAGCGAAATTGTGCAGGGCTATACCCCGGCCAAAAATACCTGCCAGTGAAGGGCCGAAAGCTGAAGTCACATCCGGCTGCGTAAAAGAATGACAATTCACACACAAACCCAACAAAGATCCGCCGGGTATGTCCGGTAAAGCAGTCATTGAGTTCAAACGCCGCTCATCCACTTCGACAGTCACCACAGTACCTTCATCGGTGGTGAGAAAAAGGGTTTTACCCATTTGCTGAATGCCACGGACACGCTGGCCTATGTGTATTTGTTCAATCGAGTGAATACGGTTATCGACCAAACGTATCCGGTAAAGGCTTTGCGCTTTGAGCGACCCCATCAGCAAGTCACCATCCCATTGCGGATGAAAATCCGTCAATTCAATCAAAGCACTAGGCGCTATAGAAGGTAGCCAACTGTAAACAGCCTCACTGAAAGGGGATGATTCCTCTTTGTGATTTTTTGACGAGCTTGCGTGAGTTGATTTTGAAAAACGGAAATACCTGGTACCGGCCACTTTCAAAGGCCAGCCGTGATTCTGACCAGATTCAAGAAAAGACAATTTATCCCCGCCACGCTCGCCGTTTTCAGTGAACCAGACTTGACCGTTTGTTCTGCCGAGGATACCCAAAGACATACGGTGTCCAGTAGCCAGCAATTTGGTTTTCCCCGTCTGTATGTCCAGAGAAAACGATTTGCCCAAGCTGTTGTCTTTATCTTGGGCATAGGGGCGATCGCTTGGCCCTTCTTTGAGGCTGCCGATGATGAAGTAAACCTTGTGACCAGTCACATCCAAAACACAGTTATCGGCTTGGATTTCTTTGTGGTTGGTGTCATATAAAACAGTCCATTTCATTTGACTGCCAGGCGAGTTTTTACTTATCTGTAAACGGGCAACTGCAGTGTGGTGGCTGTTGTCAGCGTCGTCCTGGTAGTGAAAGCAGGCAAACAGGGAATCAAGTTTTTCTTTGTACTTGATATCTCTGAGCGTTACATTTTTTTTCAAAATCGAAGGAAAACCTGCATCAGTGAAAGTGTCTCCTTCGATAAAACTCATGTTTCCCGAAGAATCAGACAGCAACAACCTGTCTTGTATGGCTGTGATCAGGGCAGGGAAATTTTGGCTGTAGTGCTTGGCATAGCTTGTTTTACTGATACTCAAGGGAAGCAATGTGCTGTCAATTTTGTAAGTGCTGAATTGCACAGGCTGATGGTTAAGGCCGCAATCGGCTGATTCCCAGCAGACAGCAGACTGTGCCTGCACCCCAACTGGAATAAACAGAGCTACACACAGCAGCAATCTGGTGGATAAAAGAAAAATGATTTGTTGCAAGTTCTACATCCTAAATCAGGTTTATTCTTAATCCGGTCAAAGTATGTTGATACCGGCTTTCCCATTGCTGCCTCAGGGTTTTCAGAAAATACAACAAAGCCATCAATGGACTTTCAAGCATATAGGAAGCATGGCCAGTTTCCACCACCTGTGGCGGATAAGTCTTGCGGCCACAGCCGCCCCGAATCGATAGGCTGCAAAAGTAATTCAGGCGTCATGTTGAAATAAGCAGTGGGAATGGGGATGAGAATATCACCAACCATCACTGATGCTTTTCAAATGATCCAGCAAACCCGCTGCTGCACAATCCCCCATGTCCAGCGAAAAACCCGACCATCAACGACGCGTGCGTTATGCAGGCACGCATCCGAAAAGCTTTACAGAAAAATACAAAGAGCTGGACCCGTTGCGCTATGCCGCAGAGATAGAACACATATTGGCGCGTGGACAAACCCCGGCAGGTACGCACCGTCCGATTTGTCTGAAAGAAATCCTAACCATTCTGTCGCCCCAACCCGGTGAAACAGGACTGGACGCCACGCTGGGCTACGGCGGCCATGCCCGTGAGTTGTTAAAGCGTGTGGCTCCGGCCGGCCGCTTGTTCGGCATAGACGTCGATGCCGCGGAATTTGCACGCACAGGCTCACGTTTGCGCCAGGCCGGTTTTGACGAATCCCAACTGGTATTGCATCGCACTAACTTTGACCAAGTGACTTCGCTGCTTGAGGAGGCCGGCGGCGGCTTTGATTTTGTGCTGGCCGATCTGGGCGTATCGTCCATGCAAATAGACAACCCGGCACGCGGCTTCAGCTTCAAAACAGACGGTCCGCTGGATTTGCGCTTAAACCCGGGCAGCGGGTTCTCCGCCAGCGAGTTGTTGCAATCGATCACCCGTCAAGCGCTGCGCGATCTGCTGACGGACAACGCCGATGAGCCTTTTGCAGTGCAATTAGCGGCCGCCTTGCAAGGCCAATACCTGCAAACCACGCTTGAACTGGCAGACCTGATTCGGCTTACCCTACAAAACTCGTTACCCAAGCGCATGCCCGAGGCCGAACGCAAGACAGAAACCACCAAATCCTTGCAACGTACTTTTCAAGCACTGCGAATATCTGTGAACGATGAATTCGGTGTGCTCGACAGATTTCTGGATGCCTTGCCCTCTTGTTTAAAACCGGGCGCACGCGTGGCCATCATGAGCTTTCATTCAGGCGAAGACAGGCGCGTGAAAAAAGCTTTTCAAGCCGGCGAACGCAGCGGTGTGTATGCAAGGGTGGCACCAGACCCGGTGCGGCCATCGGCTGAAGAACGCCGCGCCAACCCGCGCTGTACTTCCACCAAATTGCGCTGGGCGGTGGCGGCAGGCGGTGCTTGTTAAAGGCTGGCGAATCCGCTGTGACAACGAAGTCAGCCCGGTACGACTCCAGTCACGGCATGGGCGCGGGCGCTGATCACGAGTTGACCATCGGCTTGAAGCGGCAAGCGTTGCTGAACGCCTGAGCGCAATGTGTCAAACTCATTGGCATCCAAAGCCTTGATCACAGGACCCACACTCGATCCCAGCAAGGCCGTATGCCAATAATCGTCGAAACCACTGAATGTTCTTTGCACATTGATCACCGTGGTTTGCACCGACAACAAACCGGCGTCGGTCCAGGTTTGACGCAAGACTGGCATTCTGGATACTTCAGGACTGGGTGGCAGCATGGGCGTCTTGCCCATGGCACGCATTTGCTCTTGGATAGCTACCAAAGGAAAACCGCCTTCCAGCAAGTCCCAGACATAAGCCGACACCGTGCCGCCGGGTCGCACCACACGCATCATTTCGGCCACGCCTTTGGCAGGTTCGGGCACAAAAAATAAGACCAATGCCATGACAGCTGCATCAAAACCGGCGTTGCCATAAGGCAGCGTCATGGCGTCGCCTTGCTGAAAATCAGCCATGCGACAAGCAGCTCGTTGCTGCGCATACAACAACTGCCCTTCAGACGGATCGATGCCGGAGATGGCTGAGGGCGCGCAGCGCTCAATCAGCGTCTCAGTAAATGCGCCATTGCCGCAGCCTATATCCAGCCAGCGCAGGCCTGCGGGTGCTTGCATCCAGTCGAGAAAAATATCCCCGGCCAGCCGACTCCATTTGCCCATCATCTGCTCGTAGCCTGCACCGTCGTCAAAACGGATCATTGGTTCACTCATAGGGAATCCCCTTTCATCGTAGCTGCATGATATCCCTGTGTGTCACTTCATTGACTGCCCTTGGCGTGCAAAAATACTTGCCATTGCTTTCAAGGACCAACCCATGAGTACAACTGCCACCTGGCTTGAAGTCGCCATCAACGGCCCCTGGTCGCGCGTGCGCCAGCCGAACATCCCTGTGCAAGCCGACGAAATTGTCGAAGCCGCTTTGGCCTGTGCCGCAGAAGGTGCGTCCATCATTCATTTTCATGCCTATGACCCTGTCACCGGTCGTCAACGCGATGACTACGATATTTACGCGCCCATCATCGAGCGCATACGCGCCAAAGCCGATGTCATTTGCTACGGCACCTTGCCGTTTGCAGGCAGCGTGGATGCGCTCAAACCGCTGAGCCCGGCAGAGCGCTACGGCGCTGTTGACAAACTGGTGCGTGCCGGACTGATCGAATGGTCGGTGGTCGACCCGGGTTCAACCAATATCAGCCAATACGAAGACATGGTCAACGGCAAAGAAGGTTTTGTCTACAGCAACCCCGAGTCGCACATACGCTACGGGCTGCAACTGGCGCAGCAACACGGCATCAGTCCCTCTTATGCGATTTACGAACCCGGTTTTATGCGCATGGGTGCAGCATTGCACCGTTTGTACCCGGGCGCCCCGCGCCCTATTTACCGTCTGATGTTTTCCCAGACCATTGCCTTCGGTTTTCCGCCCAGCCCCTGGGCGCTGAATGCGTATTTGAAACTGTTGCAACAGGAACACCCGGGCTCTGCGTGGATGGTGGCCGGTTTGGGTGTGGAACTGGGGGAGTTGATTGAAGAAGCCGTGGCACTGGGTGGCCATGTGCGTGTCGGTCTGGAAGACTCGCCCATGGGATGTGCCCACGACAACCTGTATTTGCTGCGCCAGGCGCGTCAGCGCATTGAATCTGCCGGCGGGCATTTAGCCACCGCGCAGCAAGTACGCGAGCGCATGCGCCAGCCCTGAAACAGGCTTGACTCAGGCGGCCAGGGCCAGAGTTTGCGCAGGGTCAGGCTCGCTCAATGATTGCACGAGCTCGCGGCGGTAACGTTCTACCGAGACCTGCTTGACGTGGCCAAAACCGCGAATTTGTTGCGGCAATGACAGCACATGCGACAAGCGCGCGGCATTGTCTGCATTCAAAGTCTTTAACACGCGCTGAACCAGATCCACATACTCAGCCAGCAGTTGGCGCTCCATTCTGCGCTCTGCGGTCCAGCCGAAGGGGTCTAGCGGCGTGCCGCGTAAAAATTTGAACTTGGCCAGCACCGCCATGGCAGGCAGTACCCAGGCGCCATATTCGGATTTGACCGGCTGTCCCTGTGCGTCTTTTTTCGCAAACACAGGCGGTGCCAAGTTCAAGCGCAAACGCACATGGCCGTCAAACTGCTGTTTCAACTCGGCCATGAAACTGCCGTCGGTGTACAAACGCGAGACTTCGTATTCGTCTTTGTAGGCCATGAGCTTGAACAAGGACAAAGCCACCGCCCGGCTCAGTCGTTCGCCTTGACCCAGCTTGGCTTCGGCCTCGCGCACTTGCTGCACCAGATCGGCGTAACGCGTGGCATAAGCTGCATTTTGGTAGGCCGTGAGCCACTCGACCCGAAAACGCAATATGTCGTCCAGGCTTTCATTGCGTTTGAACACCACTGGTTGAGGTGGCGACACAAAATCTTTGACTGCCTGCGAATTCACTGCTGTACGCCTGCCCCAGGTAAATGCTGTGCGATTGGCTTCAACCGCCACACCGTTGAGTTCGATGGCGCGAACCAAGGCCTGCTCCGACAAAGGCAACCATCCTTTTTGGCAAACAAACCCGAGCATGAAGAGATTGGTGGCCATGGCGTCGCCGCACAATGCCGTGGCCAACCGTGTCGCGTCCACGTGGTCGACCTGCCCGCCTGCCGCTTCGTTCAACAAAGCATTGATATCGCCTGCGGGAAATTGCCAATCGGGTTGGCGCGCGAATTGACCGGTCGGTTGTTCGTGGGTGTTGATCACCACCCGGGTGCGACCGGCGCGCATTTTGGCCAAGGCGTCAGGCGAAGCCGAAGTCAACATATCGCAACCTAAAACCAGGTCGGCCTCGCCCGAGGCAATACGCTGCGCGCGAATTGCGTCAGGGGCGGCGGCAATGTGTACATGCGAGCTGACTGAACCGTTTTTTTGCGACATGCCTGTCATGTCCAGCACCGACACCTCTTTGCCCTCCAAATGCGCGGCCATGCCCAGTAACGCACCCAAAGTGATCACACCGGTGCCGCCTATGCCATTGATCAACACGTTGTAAGGCTTGTCACAAGGCGCGGTTACCGGCGGCGGCAGTTCGGGCCACAGTTTTTCCTCGCGCACTGACGCACCAGCTGATTTGGGTATACCGCCGGTGACGGAAACAAAACTCGGGCAAAAGCCTTTGACGCAGGAATAGTCCATGTTGCACGACGATTGATCGATCACGCGCTTGCGTCCCAGCGCAGTCTCCAATGGCGCAATCGAGGTGCAATTCGATTGAATGCCACAGTCGCCGCAACCCTCGCACACCGCCTGATTGATCACCAGCCTTTGGGGGGCGGGCGCCAGCCCGCCGTGTTTGCGGCGGCGGCGTTTTTCGGCGGCACAGACTTGGTCATAAATCAGCACCGACACGCCCTTGACCTGGCGCAATTCGCGTTGCACCGCGTCCATCAGGCTGCGGTCGTGCAAGCTCACCACAGAAGGCAAACCAACTCTGCCTTCGTAACGCGTCAAGTCTTCGGTCACCAGCGCAATGCGTTGTATGCCCTCTGCCGCCAGCTGTTGCGCAATCATTTGCACGGTCAAAGTGCCGTCCACCGGTTGTCCGCCTGTCATGGCCACGGCATCGTTGTACAAAATTTTGTAGGTGATATTGACCTTGGCGGCGATGGCTGCGCGTATGGCCATGGAACCCGAATGAAAGTAGGTACCGTCGCCCAGGTTTTGAAACACATGATCCAACTTGGAAAAAGCCGATTGGCCTATCCAGGGCGCGCCCTCACCGCCCATGTGTGTGGTGAGCTTGTTGGACTCAGGAAAGATGGACGTTGCCATGACATGGCAACCAATACCTGCCAGCGCCAGACTGCCTTCTGGCACACGGGTCGACGTGTTGTGCGGGCAACCCGAGCAGTAATACGCCGGGCGCGACGGGGTCGCCACCGCGCGGCTCAACATCAGTGATTTGGCTTGCAAAAAAGCCAGTCGCTCATTGATCAAAGCGCTGGTGTGAAAACGCGCAATCCGCCCGGCAATCACACCGGCGATCTGTGCGACAGAAAAATCTGCTTTGGCGCTGAGCAACCAGTCGCCACGCTGGTTCACCCACTCTCCCTTCTCATCAAACTTACCGATGACACGCGGGCGCACATCTTCACGCCAGTTGTAAAGCTGTTCTTTCAATTGGTATTCAACGATTTGGCGTTTTTCTTCCACCACCAGGATCTCGTCCAAGCCTTGGGCGAATTCGCGAATGCCTTCGGGCTCCAACGGCCAAGGCATGGAGACTTTGTAAACCCGTATACCTATGTCAGCCGCCACCTGCTCGTCTATACCGAGCTCATCCAGGGCTTCCAGCACATCCATATAGGACTTGCCGCTGGCGATGATGCCCAGTCTGGCTTGGGGGCTGTCTATCATGGTGCGGTTAAGCCGGTTGGCGCGGGCATAGGCGATGGCGGCGTAAATTTTGTAGTCCTGCATCAAGGCTTCCTGGGCCCTCGCCTGCATGCCCAGGGTGTCAGTGGACAAGCGCGTATGCAGCCCTTGCGCAGGCATGACAAAGTCCTGCGGGTGCACTATCTTCAGACGAAACGGGTCCGCGTCCACCGAGGCGCTGGACTCGACCGTGTCGGCCAAGGCTTTGAAGCCAACCGCGCAACCGCTGAACCTTGACATGGCCCAGGCGTGCAGGCCGAGGTCCAGGTATTCCTGCACATTGCACGGGTAAAGCACGGGAATCATGCAAGCCGAAAACACATGGTCAGACTGGTGTGGCAAGGTAGACGAATACGCGCCGTGGTCATCGCCTGCGACCAGCAGCACGCCGCCTTGTGGCGCGGTGCCGGCGTGGTTCATGTGTTTGAACACATCGGCGCAGCGGTCAACGCCCGGGCCTTTGGCGTACCACATGGCGAACACACCGTCGTATGTCATCGGCCCCAGCAAACCGGTGGTCTGCGTCCCCCAGACGGCGGTGGCCGCGAGTTCTTCGTTCACCCCGGGGACGAATTTCACATGGTGTTTGTCCAAATGTTTGCGGGCTTTCCACAAGGCCTCGTCCAATGTGCCCAGCGGCGAGCCCCGGTAGCCGCTGATGAAACCGGCGGTGTTCAAACCGGCGGCCTGGTCGCGCAGGCGTTGCATCAGCGGCAGGCGCACCAGCGCCTGTATGCCAGAGAGGTAGATACGGCCGTCAAGCCTGGCGTATTTGTCGTCCAACGTGGTTTCAGAACGGGCAAGCCTGTTGGGATGGGCGGCTGCAGTCGCCGCTTGCGCTGTGTATTGCATCAAAACACTCCAATGGTTGATCGGGGTTGGCGCTTTGCCCTTGCCTGCCCGGTAAGGCCTGCTCGGACACTGCGCGCGGTGCCGCGGTAACGGCACCAGACTGACGGTGTATCCAAAACTGAATCTGAAACATCTGCCTGCTTTCATCGCGGCCCGGCGAAGATATTCCATGGCTTCAATGTAACTTTGAGTGCACAGAAGATGCTTTTTCTTTTTCTGAGAAAAAGCTTAAATTCAGAGAATTCATCTGCAATAAATTAAAAATATAGAAAAAATTAAATACAAAATAAAATTAAACAAAAAATTAAGAACGCCTACAGAAATTGACTGCAATCGATGGCAACTGCCAAGAGAGGCTGATTTTTCTGATTACGCCAACCAGAAACCATTAGATACTTTGACCTGCTCATTCGAGATGACAAACCCTATGAATCAAACAGACACCTCTTCATTGAAACTGACATTTGAGCGACTTCGGGTGCGCGCCGTCTCGGTTCCCCTGCGCCGCCCGGTGTTTGCCAAGGTGGGCACGTTTCACCAATGGCCGCTGCTGCTGATTGACGTGTACACCCGCGAGGGCGTGAGCGGTCACAGTTACCTGGAGCCGCATTTGCCGCAATGCATACCAGCCATACACCGCATGCTGGACATCCTGGCCGACAAACTTCAAGGCCAAGCGCTGGCCCCACTGGACGCTTACAGCGAGGGTATGAAAGCCTTGCATTTGCTGGGGCGCGAAGGTCTGAGTCTGATTGCCATTTCAGGTCTGGACATGGCAATCTGGGATGTGCTGGCACGCGCCTGCGGCCTGCCCTTGGCCACCCTGCTGGGCGGTCAACCCGGGCCGGTGCGCGCTTACAACACCACCGGTCTGTGGCTGTCGCCCATAGAAACACTGGGTGCCGAGGCCAAAGCATTGGTCGCTCAAGGCGGCTTTACCGCTTTGAAAATGCGCCTGGGCCGGGCCACGGTACAAGAAGACTTGCAGGCCATACGCTGTATCCGCGATGCGGTCGGACCGGACATACACCT
>CANGCZ010000037.1 GCA_947452325.1 Comamonadaceae bacterium
AGAATCACCGTCATGTCCTATCTGGTGCTCGCCCGCAAATACCGTCCTAAAACATTCGAACAACTGGTGGGTCAGTCGCATGTTGTGCAGGCGCTGACCAATGCCTTGCGTTCGCAACGCCTGCATCACGCCTATTTGTTCACCGGCACTCGGGGTGTGGGCAAGACCACGGTGTCGCGCATTCTGGCCAAATCGCTGAACTGCGAAACCGGCATCACCGACCAGCCATGCGGCGTCTGCGCCGCTTGCACCGACATCGACGCCGGTCATTTTGTTGATTACACCGAGCTTGACGCGGCCTCTAACCGCAGCGTGGATGAAATCCAGCAACTCTTAGAGCAGGCGGTCTACAAGCCGGTGCAAGGGCGTTTCAAGGTGTTCATGATCGATGAGGTGCACATGCTCACCGGCCATGCGTTCAACGCCATGCTCAAGACACTGGAAGAGCCGCCTGATTATTTGAAATTCGTGCTGGCCACGACAGATCCGCACAAAGTACCGGTGACGGTGTTGTCGCGGTGTCTGCAATTCAATTTGCGACCCATGGCCGCTGAAACCATTGTCGAGCACTTGCAGCAGGTACTGCCTGCCGAAAGCATCACAGCCGATACCCAAGCTTTGCGTTTGATTGCCCGCGCAGCCCGTGGCTCCATGCGTGACGCTTTGTCGCTCACCGATCAGGCCATTGCCTTTGGCAACGGTCAGTTGCTGGAAGCACCGGTGCGTGACATGCTGGGCAGCGTCGATACCAGCCATGTGTTCACGCTGATACAGGCGCTGGCCGAAGGCGACGGCTTGACCGTGGTGCAAACCTGCGAGCAATTGAGGGTCCTGGGTTTGTCCGCCAGTTCCATGCTTGAAGAAATGTGCATGGTGTTGCAGCGCATGGCGGTTAATCAGGCGGTTGGCTCCACCGCGCAAGCAGCGTCCGACCCCGACCCGGATGCGCTGCGCATTGCCGATTTGTCCAGCCAAATGCCTGCTGACGAAACCCAGTTGCTTTACAGCCTGTGTTTGCACGGACGCGCCGAACTCGGCCTCGCACCCGACGAATTCGCTGCGCTGACCATGGTGTTGCTGCGCCTGCTGGCCTTCAAGCCAGACGCTTCGGCTGAAAAAAAAACACTGAAAACAGCTGAATCGGCGCCTGTCGCGGTGTCTAAGCCTGCTGCTTTGCCCGTCGCAGCTGCTTTGCCTGTCGCTGCTTTTGCGCCTGTTCAGCCGGTCACCAGGGACCAGGCACCGCCCACGCCGCTGACGCCGGCAGTCACTCCGACACAAGCAGACGCTGGGTTGTGGCACGGTTTGGTGGAGCAACTGCTGCAAGCCCAAAAAATCCAGGCCATGACGCGTGAACTGGCCATGCAATCGCAGTTGGTGGCTCAACAAGACACTGTCTGGACTTTGCAAGTCGAGCGTGAATCGCTGACGTCTGCGGCCAATCTCGAACGTTTGCAAGCTGCTTTGCAGTCGCTTGGCCATGCGGTGAGCTTGAATGTTCAAATCGGGGCCGTCAGCGACACCCCGGCCTTGCGCATGGCGCAGCGGCAACAGCAGCGTATGCAAGAGGCCGAGCAAGCGGTCTTAGGTCACCCGCTGGTGCAACAACTCATTCAAACATTTGACGCGAAAATCGTCCCCGGTTCCATCAAACCATTAGCCCCATGAAAGAAATATATGTTTAACAAAGGTCAACTCGCCGGTCTCATGAAACAAGCCCAGGCGATGCAGGAAAACTTGAAAAAAGCACAGGACGAACTGGCTTTCATCGAAGTCACTGGCGAGTCCGGTTCGGGCTTGGTCAAAATACTCATGACTTGCAAGCACCAGGTCAAGCGAGTCACCATAGCCCCCTCGCTGCTGAACGACGACAAAGACATGCTGGAAGACCTGATCGCGGCCGCCTTCAACGATGCGGCGCGCAAAGCTGAAGAAACCAGCGAAGCCAAGATGGGTAAATTGACCGGTGGCATGCCCGGACTGCCCGGCGGTTTGAAACTGCCCTTCTGATGCGCGATCACAGCGCGCTTGACGGCTTGGTGCAGAACTTGAAACGCTTGCCCGGCGTGGGGCAGCGGTCTGCCTCCCGCATGGCGTTTCATTTGTTGCAACACGACCGCGAAGGTGCTTTGCTGTTGGCTCAGGCGTTGAACGCAGCGGTGGCTGCCGTCAAACACTGCCAGCTTTGCCACACACTGACCGAGTTTGACATTTGCGGCACCTGTCAGGACCCAAACCGTGACGCCACCCGATTGTGTGTGGTGGAAACACCCTCAGACCAGTCGGCCGTGGAAAGAACACTGGCCTACCAAGGTTTGTATTTCGTCTTGATGGGCAAACTCAATCCCATTGAAGGCGTGGGTCCCGCTGACATTGGCATGCAAAAACTGATAGCGCGCGCCACTGACGGGGTGGTGCAGGAAATCATCCTGGCAACCAATTTCACCGCGCAAGGTGAAGCCACGGCGCACGCATTGAGCGAGATTTTCAAGCGCAAAGGACTGGTGGTGACCCGTTTGGCGCGCGGCGTGCCGGTGGGCAGCGAGCTGGAATTCGTCGATCTGGGCACGATTGCGCATGCGCTGGTGGACCGTCGCAGCACTTAAGTAAACATCTCGGGGTTTCACCGAGGGGGAAGCTACCGATGCGTGACGGCGGTCATTTGCCTAAGCTCAGAGGATGTTTTTTAATGACCCAAAGATGCGCGATCAACAACTCGTCAGCAGACGGGTGTGGTCGCAAGCTTTGCTGGCGACCACTGCTGCCATGGTGCTGGGTCCGCATGCTGGCATGGCTGAACAAGCGGACAAGGTCCGGGTCAATCTCTTGGTTGACGATGTCTCCAGCATGCAGCATTTACCTGTCTTGCTTGCACAGCACCTGGGATATTTCAAAGCCGAGGGTTTGCAGATCGATGTGATCGAGCAAGCTTTTTCCGCCACACCTCAGCCTTCTAACCCTGCGCAGGTTTTGCAAATTTGGTCTGCTCCTTTGGTGCAAAGCCTGCAAGCTGCAAGAATCGCAGACCCTTTCTTGGCGGTGGTACAAACCGGACGCACCCCCCAACTGGCTCTGGGCGCGGTCAGAAAAACGCTGACTGGCATGAAATCTCTCAAAGAACTGGAAGGCAAAAAAATAGGCATCATGGAAGCGGGGTCGCTGTCTCAAATGTGTGTCGATTACTGTGTGCTGCTGGCTGGCGGCAACCCCAAACACATCAACTATGTCGTGCTTGGCAATCCACTCACAGCCATAACCATGTTGCGCGGCGGTGGCATTGAATTCATATGTGCCAGCGACCCTTTGGTGACTCTGCTGGAAAAAAAAGGCGAGATTGAAATTTTGCGCAATTTCCGCTCACTCAAAGAAACGCAGCGTGCTTTTGGCGGCTTCATGCCCGGCAACGCTTTGCTGGTACCGGCTTGGCTGACCGTCAAAAACACGGCTGTGTGTCAATCATTGGTCAATGCCGTGGTGCGCGCCGTCAAATGGTTGAGAACCGCAGGGCCTTCGGACTTGCTTGGCACCATGTTGGACAGCACGTATTTGACCGATCGCGCCATCTACCTGAATGCGGTCGACACCATGCGTGAGAGTTATGCCGTCGACGGTATGTTGAGCAACGAGGCTTTTGCCTTGGCCTTGCGTGTGTGCAATACCTTAGATCCCGGTTCAGTCGCAGAGCGCAAAAAAGCCAGCAGCTTTTATACCAACGAGTTTGTGTTGCAAGCCAAAAAACGATTCAACCTGTGAAAACCGTATCTTCTCAGTGATTGGCTTTTTTGCGTTTGTGTTTGCCGCCGCCTGAAGCCACCGTTTTGCGTGCCTTGCCCGCGACCATGATCACCAGTTTTTGCCCGGGTTTGAGCGCGCTTGTTTTGCTCAAATTGTTCCATTGCGCCAGTTGTTCCACACTGACTTTGTAGCGTTTGGCTATCAATTCCAGCGAGTCTTTCTTGCGTGCTTTGATGAATTGTTTGCGCAATACCTGTTCCGGCGTGAGTGTGAGTTGGCCGTTGTCGGCGACTTTGCTTGACACATCCGCTTGTTGTTTGGCAGAGCGCGGCACCAGCAGCGCTGAACCGGCTTTGATCATCATGCGCGGCGGTATTTTGTTGATGCTGCGCAACTCGTCTTCAGCCATGCCGAAACGCTGCGCTGCTTCAGAGACTTTCATGGTCTTGGGCGCCACCCACGCTGTCCAACTGGCCAGACGACCTGCGTATTTGTCTGTGTTGCGCTGAAATATCTCAGCGTTGTCCCAGGGCAGCAGTATGCGTGGCGTTCCAGCAGCCAGCATCACCGGGCGGTGCGCCGACGGGTTAAGGGCTTTGAAATCTTCGACCGGCACTTCAGCCAGTTTGGCAATCAAGGCCACATCCATGTCGCGCGGCAGACGTACCGCTTGAAAGTAAGGGTGATTGGGGATGCTGGGCAGATTCACGCCCAAGGCCTGAGGGTTGGCCACCACATTTTTCATGGCTTGCAATTTGGGCACGTACAAACGGGTTTCTGCCGGCATGCGCAAATCGGTATAGGCCACGGGTGCGCCTTGGCGTTGGTTGCGCGCCATCGATTTGCTGACATTGCCTTCGCCCCAGTTATAGGCGGCCAGTGCCAGGTGCCAGTCGCCGAACATGGCGTAGAGTTTTTGCAAGTAGTCCAATGCCGCGCGGGTTGAGGCCAGCACATCGCGGCGGTCGTCACGGAACGCGTTTTGTTTCAAATCAAAGTCTTTGCCGGTGCGCGGCATGAACTGCCACATGCCGCTGGCGCGAGCCGACGACACGGCTTGCGGATTGAAGGCGCTTTCAATGAAAGGCAGCAGCGCCAACTCGGTGGGCATGTGTCTGCGTTCGAGTTCTTCGACGATGTGATACAGGTATTTGCTGGATCGCGCCGTCATGCGCTGTATGTAGTCAGGCCTTTGTGCATACCATTGTTCGCGGTCTTGCACCAGTTCGATTTGCAAATCCTGCATGCCAAACCCCCGGCGTATGCGCTCCCACAAATCGATGCTGATGTCAGGTGGCTGATCCAGCACATCGAGGTCCGGTAATTCTTCCGGCACCGCCGTGGCTGGTGCAGTGTTGACAGGCGGCTGGTTATTGTTCTGGGCAATGGCCGCAGACAACAGGCCTGCACACACCAGCAAGGTGGATAGGCAAAAGCTGATCGGTCGCAATCTCATGTCTGGCGTTGGCTCTGGGGTTGATGCAGTCAGTGGAACGACATGCAGACAGCAATGGGATGAATAGAATGGCTGACATAAGGGTACAAACGCTTGCAGGCAGGCATTCGACAACCATTCATGAATTCACAAATTATAGGAAGCCCTGACAGCCTGTCTCAATGGCTGCAAACACCGGCCGGTATTTACCTGCGTGATTGGGAAACGCAGCAGTTTGACCGCACCGTCCCTGACATCTTCGGCTACCACGGTTTGCAACTGGGTTTATCTTGCATCAACAGCTTGCGCAACAGCCGCATCAGCCATTGTTGGGTGGCTGAGTGTGACAGCGACAACTTGCAAGCCGTGCCCCGGCCTTCGCTGTGGATGGATTGCGAGGCCTTGCCGTTTCCCGATCAAAGTCTGGACCTGGTGGTGTTACCGCACACGCTGGAACTCAGCCGCGACCCGCACGCCACCTTGCGCGAAGTAGAGCGGGTGCTGGTGCCCGAGGGACGGGTGGTCATCAGCGGCTTTAACCCGCTGAGTTTGTGGGGTCAGCGTCAGCGTCGCGCCCAGTGGTACGCCAGGCTAGGCATTCAAAGTTTTTTTCTGCCCCCTGAAGTGGATTTCATCGGTTACTGGCGTTTGCGCGACTGGTTGCGATTGCTCAGTTTTGAAGTCTCGGGCGGTCGCTTCGGTTGTTACCGCCCGGCGGTGACTTCACCCGCGTGGTTAGCGCGCTTTGCCTGGATGGACAAGGCCGGGGACCGCTGGTGGCCTATTTTGGGATCGGTGTATTTTCTGGTGGCGGTCAAACGGGTGCGCGGCATGCGCTTGCTCGGGCCGGTGTGGAAGCGTGCCAAAACGCGTGCCGTGGCGGCTGTGCCCTCGGTCAACTCCGGGCGTTCCGGCTCTGCGCGAGACATGCACGTGAACCGCGAGGATGCCGCATGAGCAGGGTAACGATTTACACCGACGGCGCCTGCAAAGGCAACCCGGGACCGGGCGGCTGGGGTGTTTACATGCGTTACAGCGACAGCGAAAAAGACCTGTTCGGTGGCGAAGCCATGACCACCAACAACCGCATGGAATTGCAAGCGGTGATCGAGGCATTGCGTGCACTGAAACGCCCTTGCCAGGTAGATTTTTACCTGGACAGCGAGTATGTGCGCAAAGGCATCACTGAGTGGCTGAGTGGCTGGAAAGCTCGCGGTTGGCGCACCGCTTCCAAGCAGGCTGTCAAAAATGAGGACTTGTGGCGCTTGCTCGACGATGCGCTGGCTCACAGCCAACACAGCATCACTTGGCATTGGGTGAAAGGCCATTCGGGCAACCCAGGCAATGACCGCGCGGATTCACTGGCAAACGAGGGTGTGAAGTTATTTCAAGCAGGCTGATAATGGGCTGATCTGACTTCCGGCTTCCCGATCATGTCCTCCAAAAAACGAAACACTGCGCTTGCCCTTATTGCATTGGCTGTCGTCGCCGCTGGCGGTTGGTGGTACCAAAACAAACCGGCGGCCACGCCCGCCGTTACTGCATCAAGCCCGGCTGCAAGCGCCGCTAGCCCGGCTGGCGCCAAACCACCTAGCCCGGGCGGCCCCGCCGGTGCGCCTGCGGCGCCTTTGGTTGCCATGGGTGTGGAAGTGGCTGCGGTGCAAAGCGCGGATTTGCGCGACGACGCCCAGGCCGTGGGCAGTTTGAAATCGCGCCAAAACACCGTCATCCGGCCTGAGACTGCCGGGCGGGTGGTGGCGCTGGGTTTCAGCGACGGCAGTTCGGTGCGCGCCGGTCAACTGCTGGTGCAGTTGGACGACAGTTTGCAACGTGCAGAAATTGCCCAAGCGCTGGCGCAGGTGTCTATTGCCCAGGCCAACCACAAGCGCAACCAGGAGCTGGTGGCACAAAACTTCATCGCCCAGCGTTCATTAGATGAAAGCTTGGCCAATTTGCAGGTGGCTCAGGCGCAACTGTCGCTGGGCTGTGCGCGTTGGCAGCGCATGAAAATCCTCGCGCCTTATGCCGGTACGCTGGGCATACGCACAGTGAATATCGGTGACTATGTCAAAGAGGGCGCCGATCTGGTGAACCTCGAAGACCTGAGTGCTTTGTATGTGGATTTCCGTTTGCCCGAGCGTTACCAGGACAAAGTGGCTTTGCGCCAGACGGTCGATGTGCAAGTCGATGCCATCCCCGGCCACAGTTTTCAGGCACGCATCGAAGCCATTGACCCTTTGATCGACGCCACGGGTCGCGCCATCAGTGTGAGAGCGATGCTGGTTAACAGCAGCGGTACAGGCAAAGCCCGTGCCGCAGACAAAGCGGCACCCGCAGTGCCGCAAGCCAAAGACGCTGCAAGCTTGCGCTCAGACACGGTTGCAACGCAAACCGCTGAAGCCGTGTGCCCCGCGCCCCGGTTGCCATCGGCATCCGGTGGTGTGGCGACCGGCCCCTTGCGCCCCGGCATGTTCGCCCGCGTGAACGCTTTGTTTGCTTTGAAGCAAGCGGCTTTGTCGATTCCTGAAGAAGCCATCGTGCCCATGGGCGGCAAACAATTTGTTATCAAAGCCGTGCCGCCAGACGCCGTGCCTGAACACGGCCCCTTGCCACCGGACACCAAACTGGTATCGCAGCGTACCGAGGTCAAACTCGGTGCACGCAGGCCAGGGCGTGTGGAAATCCTCTCCGGTTTGACGGCCACCGACACGGTGGTGGTGGCAGGGCAGTTCCGTTTGCAAAAAGACGGCACAGCGCTGCGCGTGATCGAAACCAGGAACTGACATGCAACTGCCTGAACTGTCGATTCGTCGCCCGGTTTTCGCGACCGTCTTGTCCCTGCTGATTGTGTTGATCGGCGCGGTTGCTTTCAACCGCCTGGTGGTGCGCGAGTACCCCAAGATAGACAACCCCTCGGTCACGGTGGAGACCCGTTATGTCGGCGCGTCCAGCGCGGTGGTCGAGTCGCAGGTCACCAAAACTTTGGAAGATTCTTTGTCAGGCGTTGAAGGACTGGACGTGATCACTTCCATCAGTCGCCAGGAGCAAAGCCAGATCACGGTTAAATTTTTATTGACCCGCGACCCCGACGCGGCGGCCTCGGATGTGCGCGACAAAGTCTCGCGGGTGCGCCAGCGCCTGCCCGCCGGTATTGATGAACCGGTGATTGCCAAGGTCGAAGCCGACGCGTTTCCGGTCATCTGGTTCTCGCTCAGTTCAGAGACCATGAACACGCTGCAACTCAGTGACTTGGCCAATCGCATTGTCAAACCCATGATGCAAACCGCGCCCGGTGTGGCCGATGTGCGTATCTTCGGCGAGCGCAAATACGCCATGCGTATCTGGTTGGATACCGACCGCCTGGCCGCCTACAAGCTGACCACGCAGGATGTGGAAGAGGCCTTGCGTCGCTCCAACATCGAAGTCCCCGCCGGCAGGGTGGAAAGTCAGTCGCGCGAATTCAACGTGACCACCGCCACCGACTTGAGCCGTCCAGAGGAGTTCGAGGACATCGTGGTGCGCAGCGTCAATGGCATGGTGGTGCGTATGCGAGACGTGGCCCGGGTGGAAATCGGCCCGCTGGCCGAGCGTTTTTTGGTGCGCTACAACGGCGGTGAAGCTGTCGCCTTGGGCGTGCTGCGAAACACCACCGCCAATCCTTTGGAACTGACCAAAGCTTTGACCGCCATGCTGCCGCGAATCAAAGAAAACCTGCCAGCTGCGGCCAAGATTGAAACCTCTTACGACTCGTCGGTGTTCATTGAAAAATCCATTGAAGCCGTTTACCAGACCATTTTGGAAGCCGCCGCTTTGGTGGCCTTTGTCATCTTTTTCTTTTTGCGCACCTTGCGCGCTTCCATTATTCCGCTGATCACCATTCCGGTGTCGCTGACCGGCAGTTTTGCGTTGATGGCCATGTTCGGTTTTTCCATCAATTCGCTGACCTTGCTGGCGCTGGTGCTGGCCATTGGCCTGGTGGTCGATGACGCCATCGTGGTGCTGGAAAACATTTACCGTTATATCGAAGAGGGCATGGAACCGTTCGCTGCCGCCATCAAAGGCGTGCGCGAGATCGGTTTTGCCGTGGTCGCCATGACGCTCACGCTGGTGGCGGTGTTCGCTCCGCTGGCCTTCACGCCCGGGCGCACCGGTCGCTTGTTTGCCGAGTTTGCGCTGGCGCTGGCAGGCGCTGTGCTGGTGTCGGGCGTGGTGGCTTTGTCGCTGTCGCCCATGATGTGTTCGCTGCTGCTCAAGCACAACGCCAAGCCCGGTTGGTTCGACCGTTTCATCGGTGGCATGCTGGAAGCTTTGACGCGGGGCTATGGCCGCGTGCTGCGTTGGACGCTGACAGCGTCTCGTGTCGGCGGCATACAGTTATCGAGGCGCTGGTTGGTGGTGGCCATCATGCTGGCCGCCGCTTGGGGGTCGTATGTTTTGTTCATCGCCGCCAAAACCGAACTCTCGCCCATGGAAGACCGGGGTGTTGTGTTGATCGTCATCAACGGCCCGGATGGCTCCACACTGGAATACACCTCCAAATACGTGAACATGCTGGAGAGGTTAGGGCGCAAATACAGCGAGTTCGACAAGTTTTTTGCCGTGGTCGGTAACCCTACCGTGGCACAAGGCGCGGTGTTCATGGCGGCCAAGCCGTGGAACGAGCGCCCGCGATCCACGCTGGGGATTGCGCGGGAGATGATGCCTTTGATGTCCTCAGTGCCCGGCGTCATGGCATTTCCCATCACGCCGCCTTCATTGGGTCAGGCGTTTCGCGAGCGTCCGTTCAACTTTGTGGTCATCACCGGCGACAGTTATGAAAACCTCGCCAAAGTCACCAAGACCTTGCAAGACGAAATCGCCAAAAACCCGGGCATACAAGGTGTGGACGTGGACTTGCGTTTGAACAAGCCTGAAATCAGCATGGAAGTAGACCGTGACCGCGCAGCCGACTTGGGCATACCGGTCGAGACCATTGCGCGTGCGGTGGAAACCGCCATGGGCGGGCGCACGGTGACCCAGTTCAAAAGCAATGGCGAACAGTACGACGTGGTGGTGCAGGCCACGGCCCAAGGCCGCGACACGCCGTCCGGCATAGAAAAGATTTTTGTGCGTGGCCGGGGAGACGCCATGGTGCCTTTGTCGGCGCTGGTCAAGTTGAAAGAAGTGGTGGTGCCGCGCGAACTCAACCATTTCGCACAACGCCGCAGCGTCACATTCACAGCCAACTTAGCGCCCAGTTATTCACTGGGCGAAGCGCTGAAATTCATGAACGAGCTCAGTAAAAAAGTGCTGAAGTCAGGCTATTCCACCGATCTGAACGGCAACTCGCGCGAGTTCCAACAGTCCACCGGTTCACTCACCGGCGTGTTTTTGCTGGCGCTGCTGTTTATTTTTCTGGTGCTGGCCGCGCAGTTCGAAAGCTTTATCGACCCGTTTGTCATCATGTTGTCGGTGCCTTTGTCCATGGTCGGTGCATTGCTGGCGCTGAAATACACCGAAAGCACATTGAATGTGTACAGCCAGATCGGACTCATCACGCTGGTGGGGTTGATCACCAAGCACGGCATTTTGATTGTCGAGTTTGCCAACCAATTGCGTGCCGGCGGCATGTCTGCGCTGGACGCAGTGCATCGCTCGGCCACCTTGCGTTTGCGGCCTATTCTCATGACCACCGGCGCCATGGTGCTGGGAGCCATTCCTTTGGCCTTGGCCACCGGGGCGGGCTCAGAGAGCAGGCGCCAAATCGGCTGGGTGATTGTGGGCGGTATGTCGCTAGGTACTTTGCTCACTATTTTTGTGGTGCCGACCATGTACTCGCTGTTGGCCCGCAAAGCCACGCCGGGGCCGAACATGACGGTGGTCGACGACACACCGCCGTCACACGCTTGAGTCTGTTCAGGGCTGCAAGTCCTGCAGTTCTTGCAAGGTATTGGCGTTGGCAAAAGGGTTTGTGCTGGTAGGCGTTTCGGTGAACGGGCACAAGGCCAGCGGGACTTGCTGCCTGGCCCATGGACTGATTTTGTGGCCGCCGTTTTCTAAATAGCCGCGCAATGAATCCGTCAAACTCCGGTGCATCAAACAAAACACCGGTTGCAATTCCCAAGTGCCGTCTGGCGAGCCTGGCGTTTGCGCCATGGCGATCAAAGCCTGTTGTTGGGTAACTGCCTCAGCCAAACGCTCTACCAAATTCA